>JANMSP010000309.1:0-2909 GCA_031389475.1 Pyrinomonadaceae bacterium | reverse complement strand
GTCTATCGACTGCCTGATTCCCGCAAGCGGCCTTTTTCCTTCCTGCTTCGGCAGTTCGAGGACGGCGACGGGAAAGCCTTCGATTTTTCGAAGGGCTATCTTTCGATCGGCTTCAGTCACGATTTCTTTAATAAACGCATCGATTCTATCGATCTCGGCCAGTTGATCCGGATTACCCGCCTTCAATTGACGCAATTTCGTTATATTTTGGTTGATTCTCGGCTTTGCCCTGCCATACGGTTCCAAGTAGGTTTCGTTTCCCAAAATTACGAAATTACTCGTACTGCTTTCGATCTCAAGCGAAAGCATTTGCGTCCCGTCGAGCGCGGCCAAAACTTCCAGTGATTCCTTCTCCCATTTGATCGCCTCTTGAATAGAAACGGTATTTTGGTAGAAAAGAAAACCGACCGTTGTCATCATCAGGAAGACAAAAAAAAGAATTATCGGTAATTTTCGCTCAAACTTAAAAAGCATTTGAAATGGCGGACAATGTCGGAAGCGGGAACTATAGCGACTGGGTTTTTATCTTGTCAGTACCGAGAGCGGTAGCGGCCGGGGTACTAGCCGCTAGCGGTAAAAAAACCCAGTCGCTATTGCTCCCGGTACTGACCCGCTTGATCTTCCTTGGTTTATAATTCAGCACGCCCGAAATCATCCTCTAGCCTTTCTATATCGTCTTCGCCAAAATAATCCCCGGTTTGTGTCTCTATAAATACTAGTAATTCGCTTTCAGCGTTCTCGACGCGATGTGCCGAGCCGGTTGCTATGTCGATTGCCTCGCCGGTTTTGACTAGAATTTCGTCGCCGTTTAATGTTACTTTAGCAATGCCGCGGACGACGAACCAATGTTCGGCCCGACGTTTATGACGCTGGTAACTAAGGCGCTTTCCCGGCAGGACTTCAAGCCGTTTCACCTTAAATTTTTCACCTTCGTCCAGCACCGTAAAGCTTCCCCACGGACGCTGTTCGAATGCCGGTTCACTATTTCGCTTGTCCATATTTTTCAGGCTAGTTATGTTTAGTTTAGACGAAAAAGACCCGTCAGCCAATACAAGCCGGGTGGGGAACGTGCAAACTCTCATCCTTGGGCGTCTTATCGTTATTTTTCTGCTGCTCGCAACTACGTGGATATGGTACAGCACCCGGTTGGCTCTGTCGTTCGAAAGCCTGCCGAAGGGGCCGTTTCTGATCTTTATAATTACGATTGGCCTGACGATCGTCTATTTCCTGTTTTTGCGCATTAGCCGTAGGACGCACTGGCAGATCTGGGTACAGTTCGTATTGGACGCTGCCTCAATTACAGCTCTCGTCTGGCAAACCGGTGACCTTACATCGACGTATATAACTTTATACATTGTGTTGATCAGCGTTTCGAGCTTTTATCTGAAGCCGCTGGCGACACTTTTCATGGCGTTGATCTGCGTAATGATGTTTACGGCTCTTGCGGTGATGATCTCGCTCGCGATATTCGAGCCGACAGGGGATATACAGGCAACGTCAAAGATAATCCAAATCGTCAGCTTTCATACGGTTGCGTTTTTGATCGTCGGCCTGCTTGCGGCTCGTCTTTCCGACCGCCGATACTCCGGTGAAAAGCTTGCCGAAGCAACAAAAGACCTTGCCAGCCTGCGGGCGCTTCACGAAAGGATCATCGAATCGATCCGTTCGGGTTTGATCACCACCGATCTGGACGGAAATATATTTACATTTAATGGGGCCGCGGCCGAAATTACGGGCTTGCGGCCTGAAGACGTTCGCGGCGAAAAGATTATTTCGATTTTCGGCAATATTCAAAAGCAGGTTGAGCTTACGCTTGCTGCGGCGGCCGAGGGCGAACAAATGCCGAGGTTCGAGGTTGATCTGAGTTCTCCCGATGGTTTCGCAGTGCGAATCGGTTACAGTATTGCCCAGTTATTTTCCGAAGAAAACAAAGCGACCGGTTTGATCATCACCTTTCAGGACCTGACGCAGATCAGGTCGATGGAAGAAACTGCCCGCAGGAAGGACAGGCTCGCCGCGGTCGGCCGCGTGGGAGCCGGGTTGGCACACGAGATTCGTAATCCGCTCGGTGCGATGCGCGGAGCGATCCAGGTTTTGCAGTCCGACACAGCACCCGAATCGCGTCAGGCCAGCCTGATGGACATAATCCTGCGTGAATCCGACCGTTTGAACGCAATAATTACCAACTTTCTGAGCTATGCCAAGCCGACCGTCGGAAATTTCACGGAAATCGATGTCGGCGAAGCCATTTCCGATACTTTGACCTTACTTAGGCACAGTCCCGATGTTGGAAAGGATAACGATCTTGTTGAGATATTGCCCCCCGATCCAATACTGATCTCTGCGGACGCAACGCAGTTGAAGCAGATCTTCTGGAATTTGGCACGAAACGCGATTCAGGCAATGAATGAAGGCGGTACGCTGACGATTAGGCTCGAAAAAATCCCGCATGACCGAATCAAGATCGCGTTCGAAGACACTGGCCAGGGAATGCCGCCCGAAGCCGTCGAACAACTGTTCGAACCTTTTTCGAACTCAACATCCGGCGGCACCGGCCTCGGGCTTTCAATCGTATATCAAATCATACGCGACCACGGCGGAACGATAAATGTGCGAAGCATCGAAGGATCGGGCACCGTCATAACGGTAGAACTGCCACGCAGACAGCGTGGTAATACTGTTGCTTCGGGTGCAAACCCCGATAAAAAGCAGTTGAGCCAGTCACCACTAACGAATTATTTATCCGTCAGCAAAGACGATCCCGACGTTTCCCCTTGAAATCCGTACCGCATTTTTGTGACAATGTTATGCTTATTGAACTAGCGGCGTCCCGTCAGGGCGGCAGCGTGTGAAATGCAGAAGCCCGCGCGTTAGCAAGGGCGGTATATTTAACGTTGTGTCTTCCGCCC
>JANMSP010000269.1:0-6085 GCA_031389475.1 Pyrinomonadaceae bacterium | reverse complement strand
GCAAAAGTTAGATTTTTCAAGCAGACAGTTTATCTAAAGTTCGTGCTTACCCACAGTGAATACGACGAGGATAAATGGAAAGCCGATTGCTGCTGACGGCTTTCCGCATATGACGAGGCAGTAAACTAAGGAGACAAAGGCGCAATGAAAGCATACAATACATCAGCATATCGGGAACTGCTGGACGAAACCTTACCCAGTATCATAAAAACAGAGGAGGAAAATGAAAAGACGCTTGCGATTATCGACAGACTGATGGCAAAAGGCGAAAACGGCCTTTCGCCGGAAGAAGATCGGTTATTCGATTTACTGGTTTGCCTCGTTGAAAAATACGAAGAAACCGCGTATCCGATCGGAAATTTGACTACTCCGATTGACGCTCTCGAAATTCTCATGAAGGAACGCGATCTAAAGCAAAAAGATCTGGCCGATATCTTCGGCGGGCAGCCGATCGTATCCGACATCCTGAAAGGTAAACGCGAAATAAGCGGCAAGCAGGCAAAGAAACTTGCCGAAAGATTTCATTATCCAGTGGAGGTATTTTTATAAATTTGTAGAACAAAGAATGATCAAGAGAGCTTCACGGCTCTCTTTTTCGTTTTTAAAGGCATAATCCTGACCATCCACAATAAAAGTTTGCTCGTTGTTGTCGTTGCTTTGAAATGAAATACAACCGGTTTAGGGGGGAGGTTCACGTGTCGATCTTTTGGCAAGAAATCAGATGATCAAAATGGCGTCGTGCAAAAAAAGCAACGCTGATTAGCACATTTCAAAAGTCTAACTTATTCGAGTAATGTGTTTGGTTGCTTAAAGCCGGTAAATAAAATTGCTAGATCAGTCGAATAAAAGTAAGACCGATTATTGATAGCTTGTCACGAGATGGGATGCGTTGAGG
Source organism: Pyrinomonadaceae bacterium (assembly GCA_031389475.1). Classification (GTDB taxonomy): domain Bacteria; phylum Acidobacteriota; class Blastocatellia; order Pyrinomonadales; family Pyrinomonadaceae; genus OLB17. Next base: position 5,190 of record JANMSP010000269.1, on the reverse strand, counting down.
CATATATGCATTTGAATCTATAGACGCTGTGCTCGACGACGTTAATATCAAGGAGTCAGAGACATAGATTTTATTGACCGAACCCGGAGTCCGTGATACGTTTTCGAGGAAGAGTTAATATTCCTGTATTCCCTAAATCTAACGAAACTAACTTAGCTGTTATGACGAATGACCCCCGAGGTTCAAATTGGAGTAAATGGGACTTGCACGTCCACACTCCGGATTCAATCGTGCAGTATTACCCCGGCCAAAAGAAAGATGCTTGGGAGGCTTTTCTAAAGGATATTGAAAGTTTACCCGATGAATACAAAGTAGTCGGGATTAATGATTATATATTTCTCGACGGGTATAGAAGGGTTTTGGAGGAAAGAGGAAAGGGCCGTATGGCGAATATCGCGACAATTTTCCCCGTAATCGAACTTAGAATAGATATGTTCGGTGGGAGCGGCGACAAATTGAAACGCATCAATTACCATGTGCTTTTTTCAGATGAAGTCGATCCGGACACTATTCAAAGTCAGTTCATCAACGGGCTCAAGAAGAGTTATTATCTCGACGGTAAAACGAAAAGCTGGGACTCTCTGCCGACGATGGATAGTCTCGGACGATTGGGAAAAATCATTTTTGACGGAACTCCGGAGCCGAAACGCACACAGTTTCCGTCCTCGATGAAGGAGCTTGGCTTCAATAACCTTAACTTTAATTTGGAAACAATCCGCGATTTATTGCGAAACCCGGACTTCGAAGGAAACCACCTCACCGCTCTCGGCCGCAATGAGTGGGCGAGTTTTCCTTGGAATGACCAATTCATAGCGGATAAGAAGAGCCTGGTCCAGCACGTCGACTTTATCCTCGGTGCGAGCAAAACGGTTGCCGAATACGACAGATGCAAGTTGACCCTGAAATCTCAGGACGTAAATGACAAGCTTATCCAGGCGAGCGACGCTCATGCCCTTTCGGATTCCGACAAACCCAACAAAATAGGAAACTCGCTAACCTGGATTAAAGCGGACCCGACTTTCCAGGGGCTCTGCCAGGCACTGAAGCGTTTTGATGACCGGGTGTTTGTAGGTGAGGTGCCGGCGAAATCCGCTTCGGTGCAGGAAAATCCGAACAAATACATTCAAAATGTAAGCGTCGCGAAGACCGCCGTGAAATTCGAAGAGACTTGGTTCGACAGCGTCACGGTTCCCTTCAACCACGGGCTCGTCGCTATCATCGGCAACAAAGGAAGCGCCAAGAGCGCCCTAACGGACCTCGTAGGGCTTTTGGGAAATAGTTATTGCGAGGAACTCGATTATTCATTTCTCCACAAGGACAAATTTCACGCGAAACCGGAAATGAAGTCCAAACATTTCCTAGCGACGCTGCTTTGGGAAGATGCAAAAAAAATCGCCAAGCAGATGGACGGTAAGTCGGACTCGACCGAACCGGAGCTCGTTAAATATATCCCTCAAAAGTTTTTCGAGAAAATATGTAACGAAATTGCAAAAGGAAATTTTGCACAATTCGATTCCGAGCTGGAAAGCGTTATTTTTTCACACGTTAAATTTGAAAACCGATTGGGGAAAAGTTCACTTCGGGAATTGATTAAACACAAAACCGAAGAGATCAGCGCTGCGACCGTGCAATTAGCCGCAGACCTTTCGAAAATTAATCGGTGCATAGTCGATATCGAAGATCGGCTAAGTCCCGAAAACCGGCAGACCATCGAAAAGAAGCTCAGCGCAAAGAAAGCCGAGCTCGTCGTTCACCGAGCCCAGAAACCAGGCGAGGTCGCCGACCCTGCAACTCTGGGTAACGATGCGATAACCAGTTCCACGAGTCAAATAAAGACTAAAGGTCTGAAAGTGAGGCAGCTTGAGATCGACATTGCCGAGCAGAGATCGAAACTTGCTGAGGTGGTGTTCGAAGAGTCCAATTTGGAGAAAGCGAAGAATAAGATTCAGCTTCTGAGATCCCAGTTCGCGGCAATGAGGGCGGAGTTTGAATCGCTCAGTCTAGCCGGTCTCGCGTTTGACGACGTGGCGAAACTGACGATTAAAGAAAAGCCGCTGAACGATCTAGGGGACGAAATTTCCACTAGAAAAACTTCGACCGAAAAACAGCTCGACATCAAATCCGAGGCGAGTTTATTCGGCAAGAAGGCGAAATTGGAAACGGAAATCACCGCCCTCCAGGCGACCCTGGACGAGCCCAACAGACTTTACCAGTCATACCTCAAAGATCTTAAGAAATGGGAAAAGAAAGAGGCAGCTATCCTGTCTGCGAAAGTGGACGATTCGATCGGGTTTTATGAGGGACAATTGAGGGAGCTAGATAAATTGCCCGCTACGAGGAAGGAATTGGAGGCGGATCGTATTGCACTTTCGGAAAATATCTTCGAGCAGATTCGAAAAGAGGTTCAGGAGTACAAATCCTTGTACGCCGTTGTGCAGGATTTTATTCAGAATCACGCTCTCGCGAACGAATTCAATCTCGAGTTCGATGTATCGATCGTTAACGATGCGTTTCATCAGAATTTCATTGATTTGATTGACCAGGGGGCTGCCGGGACGTTTTACGGTAAGGCGGCAGGTAAGGACCAATTGGAAAAAATCATCGAAAAATACGATTTCAATTCGTGCGAGGGCGTAGTCAGGTTCGCCGAGGAGATTCTCGATTGCCTACGCAACGACAAACGAAACACGACAGGCGCACCGAACCCTATCGCGTCACAGCTTAAAAGCGGGAAATCCGTTCTTTCTCTTTATGATTTTATCTTAGGTCTAAAATACTTGAGACCACACTTCGTATTGAAGATGCTCGGGAAAGAAATGAATCAGCTCTCGCCCGGTGAAAAAGGCACGTTGCTCTTAGTCTTCTATCTTTTAATTGACAAGGGCGATGTTCCGCTTATTATCGATCAACCGGAAGAAAATCTGGACAACGAAACGATCGTAAAGCTGCTAGTCCCGGCAATCGAAGAGGCAAAGACGCGACGTCAGGTCATAATAGTAACTCATAATCCTAATCTTGCGGTCGTCTGCGACGCCGAGCAGGTGATCCGTGCTCATATCCACAAGACTGACAAGAATCGAGTCGAGTACATTACTGGTTCGATCGAAAATCCAAAAATGAATGAACATTTGGTCGATGTACTAGAAGGGACGAGCCGGGCATTCAAGATTCGTAGCGGCACGTACAACCTGCATTGATCCTTTCGGCTCAAGATGATGAAAACAGAACTCATGTAAGAGAACTCTTGAGCCGTACTGTGTAACTTCTTCTTGGATCAAGAGAATATTTGATGCACCATCCCACATCATAGGGAACTAACACACACAAACTTGCCGAATATTTGCAGGCTGAATTCCGGGCCCAGTGAGTCGACAGGTTCGATGAGGCCATCTCATAATTGAAGATGGAATCTCGTAATGGCTTTTCCACTGTGAACTGAAGATCATTTAGCCACACTAATATTTCGGCTTCATCTCTTCGAGCCTCCGATCCATATCCCTGAAGAATCCGGTAACTACTGTTGAGACCATTCGCAGACGTGCCGCTTCGAGTGCGGCAGTCTGGTTTATTGTTGCGGCCTCGGTGCGCCCTTCAAAGTTGAGCTGATTTGCTCCCCTCTCGATATCTGCGGAGCGGCGAATTCCGGAAAGCTGGATGCCGGCTCCCTGTCGGCTGCTTGATGCGGCAATGCCGGTTCCCTGGTTTATCGCGGCAATATTCTGAGAAGCCTGACTTTCAAGGGCTTTGTTTATGTCGCCCTGGTAAGTATTCGAGGCATCGATCTTTTGATCGGCAACGCTTTGCGTATTGTTATTCTGGAGAGAAGTATTGTCGAGCGTCGTTGAGTTCATCCTCTTGTTCGCGTCCTGCATGACATGCTGATCGTTCGTAAAGTCATAAAGCTCGACCCCTTTGCGAATCGGCACGGTCGTGCCCGCAACTGAAGTTCCTCCGGGTATGAATTCGTATTTCATCATCCCAAAGTTCTGCAGCACCCCCTGACTGCGAAGACTCGTCTCCTTGGCGGCGTCGAGTATCCTACCGTCTTGAGCTCCCAGTGCTTCAGCGTTCATTCCGGCGATCTCGCGGCGAGTCGCGGCCGAACTGCTCAGTATACCGAAATTTTTGCTGGCCTCAGCCATAAGGGTTTGAGTAACCTGGTTCGCACGAATCTGACCGAGATTGGTGACAAGACCGCCTTCTACACCCGCGACCGACGAAACAAGCCTGGCGTCGGTAGATTGATTTGCTGCTTCAAGCGACTTTTTGGCAGCAATCTGCTCGGCATTGTATATGCCTTGGATCTGAGTGTTCTCAGCTTGTCTATTAAGCGCGGCACCTGCGACGAGACCGTAGGTTTCAAGTGCAGTGCCGAGAGACGAGAGCATCCAGCCCATCGAGATCTGCGATACGCCTTCATAAACCTGTCCGCGAAGAACGCGATAACTCAGCCACGGCACAAGGATGAAACAGAGGCTGGACACGAAAAAGAGCATCGTCACGATCAATGCACTCGACGCCGGATCGTACGCGCCGTTAGTTATTATCTGAGCTGTCACGGGATCAAGTGAAAAGACGCTCTCACCGTTGTAAATAGAAAGGGCCAGCAGTCCGAGCCCATAACACACATATAGGGTTACTTCTTTTACGATCGGGAACGCGATTGCAAATGTAGCCACACCCCAGCAGAACGGGTAGAAGATCTGGGCCGCGAACTTTTCGTCAAAACCGAAAGCGGAAAGGACCGGAGCGGCTAGCTTAAGGCCGATCAGGATGAAGAGCCCGGCAATGGCCAGAAAAAGACCCCCGAATTTTATGATGTTCTGTCCGATGACCATAAAAGTGAACATACGCGGGAGACTCCACCCGAGAACATTCAGTTCTCCAGTTATGTCCTTAACGGAAGATTCCTTATCAGTAATTATTCCGACCAGCCCGGGCTCTCCGTTCGGCAGCCTTTCGGCAAGCAGTTCGTTGGGATCTTCCACGGCGAAGTTCGCTTTTACATACTGTTTCATCTTCTCGTCGAACTCCGCAACGAGTTGCCGGTTGTAAGCCCGCACGGGCCGCGCAAAAAACTTTCCGGTGATTGTGAGCGCGTCGATGATGAACGGACTCGCACCAATGATAACCATGAAAATGATCGAGCGAACCGCCCACGCAACAAGTTGCTCCGGACCAAGGCCTCGG
>JANMSP010000229.1:0-8583 GCA_031389475.1 Pyrinomonadaceae bacterium | reverse complement strand
ACGCTGTCGGACATCATATCCACTTCGTGCAAAATGTGGCTTGAGATGATCAGATACATACCCGCGTCGGCAAGCGAGCGGAACAGGCGGATTATCTCGGCACGCGCCATCGGGTCAAGTCCGTTCAACGGTTCGTCGAGTACAAGCACAGTTGGATTGTGCGCGATAGATTGTGCCAGCCGGACACGCTGCCGCATTCCCTTACTGAACGACGAAACTTTGCGGTCCGCCGCTTCCAGCATCGACACGCGTTCGAGCGCCTGATGCGTCAATTCATCGGTTTCCTTCTTCGTGTAGCCATGAACACGCAGGTAGAATTCGATAAACTCGCGGGCGGTCGCTCCGCGCGGAAACGAATCGAACTGCGAACAATAACCGAGCTTTTGAAAGATTGCTTCCGGTTCATTGGGCGATATGCCGAGAACGCTTATCCGTCCCTGCGTCGGCTTGAGCAGGCCGGTCATCAGATTCATCAAAGTGGTCTTGCCTGATCCGTTCGGCCCGACGAGACTTGTAATGCCCGGTGCGATCTGCAAATTTACCCGGTTGACGCCCAAAATCTCGCCGTAGAATTTCGATACGTCTTCGAACACGATCATCTGATCCGACGTGACCGTGGACGGCTGCAACGCTGATGCTGGGGTTGATGTCATTTGATCACCTCATAAGCCCGCACCTTACGCGAGAGCAGCCAAATACAAACGCCGCAAACCAGCGTGATCGCCAGCCACGAAACCCACAGCGGCGGTTCGAGCAGTGCGATGTCGACTAACTCATTGTCGTAAATAGGAGTTGTAACTCTGCCCTGAACGGATCCGGTCTGCCGCACGAAAAGCCCGAACAGCCCGTTCCAGATGCTGTCCATCGTCGCCCATAAGCTTATTAAATGCCCGTTGCGCGTCAGAAAAAGTTCATTGACGATCTCACCGAACGCGCTCGGCACGAAGAACAGCCCAAGCAACGCTCCGCTCGCCACCACTCGCCACCTGACGAGCGCCGATACGGCGAGGGCGAGCAAAGACAGCAAAATTATCCAGATCATGCAGCCCGCGAAGATCGCCCAGATCATCCACAAATTCGCCCACAGCCACGAGGCACCGGCGAGTGAGGCCTGAAAAAAGAAGATCAGCAGGCCCGGAATCCACGTCACCAGCGACAGGATGAATGCGATGACGGCCATCTTGCCGAGTACATATTCGGTCCGGGAAAGCGGGCGGCACAAATATAGCGGCAACGCATTATTCGACAAATCGCGAGAGATCAGCGGCGGGGCGACAAGCACCGTCAGGATAAACGCAAAACCGCATTGAAGCTCAACGAAAAATCGAAAGAACGAAGCGTCGATCGGCAGCAGTTCGACAACGTTTATTTGCAGCAGGGCGATCGCGTTCGCGTTATGACGCAGATAAACAATGATCGCCGCGACGAGCGGATAGATAAAGCACAGGATGAAGATCGTCGTAAACAGCTTCGACTTGAATGTTTCGCGCAGGGCGTAACGCGGTATCACAAGAAACCGCGACAAGGCCGAGTGCGACTCGCCTTCATACGCGCCATACAAATGCTCATAAACTGCCATTGTCCGCCCTCCCGTTCTCCATCGCCTTCAGGAAAATGTCTTCGAGCGAATCGCGTTTAAAATTGAGCCGCCTGATCTGCACCGCGTTTTCGAGAGCGAGCCGGTACAGATCGCTTATCTCGACCGTCTCATTCATGATCAATTTTATGCGGCGTTCACCAGACAGCGCGTATTCGCATCCCAACCCGCTGATCGCTTCGACAAACCCGTTGCGGTCGCCACCGCGCGTTTCGAGCTCGATAAATTTACGGTTCGACTTGCGTTCCTCTTCCAGATTGCAGTTGGCGGCGATGTGCCCGTCCTTCAATACGAGGATCTCGTCGCAGCATTCCTCGACGTCGCGGAGCAGATGCGACGACAATAGAATCCGTGCCCGCCCGCCGTCGCGGATCTGGCGGATGAGCGAGATCATCCGGTTGCGCGTCGGCGGATCGAGGCCGTTGGTCGGTTCGTCCAGAATAATAAGTTTCGGCCCGTGAACTATCGCCTGCGCGAGCTTCGCAAGCTGCTTCATCCCGAGCGAGTAACTGTCCACCGGCCGGTAACGAGCTTCGCCGAGGCCGACAAAAAAGAGAGCTTCGTGCGCCCGTTCGAGCGCGTGATTCGCCGGAATCCCGCTCAACTCCGCCATCAGCCGCACAAAGTGGACGCACGACATCTTAGAGATAAACGAATCGCTCTCCGGCATATAACCGACCATCGCCCGCACCTGCTTCGCGTCCGCCGTAATGTCCCGCCCAAAAATCCGCGCCGTCCCCGAAGTCGGCGGATGGAACCCAAGCAGCGTGTGAATAAGCGAAGTCTTCCCCGCCCCGTTCGGCCCGAGCAATCCAATAGCGCGCCCATTCAACACGCCGTCCAGCGATTTCAAAATCGGACGCTTCCCAAACGTCACGCTCAGTTGTTCAAGTTCGATGACATTTGTCATTTTGCTATCACCATACGGTTATCAGTATTGCTTTTTAGATTTTATTTAGTATTAGCAAATTGCCGTTTTGACACGGTTGGAAAGTAAAAACTCGCTATTCTATTTGAAAACTCGGAACTATCGACTTGCTCCAGATTCGTCAGAACAATTACTGTTACTCCATCATCAACGAAACGGGCAAAATGCGACTTAAAACCATTAAGACTTCCGGCGTGACCGGTACGATTTCTACCGTTTACTTCGTCAATTCTCCAACCTAAACCATAAATTGAATTTTTGCCGTCGTTAAATTTAAACGGTGTCCACATTAATTTGCGGCTTTCAGACTTTAGAAAACTCGCTCCGTTCAAAGCGGCTTCCAGCTTTGCCAAATCTAAAATCGTTGAAAGAAATGCTCCGCTCGGGCGAACGGCTGAGTAAACTTCGGCATTCGTTAACTTATTAGCGTTAAACGAATAAGCGTTGGCGCGATGAGGCACAATAGCGTCGAATGTGGTGGTGCGGGTCGAGTTCATTCCAAGCGGTTTGAAGATGCGTTCTGTCAAAAACTCGCCCCACGATTTGCCGGAAACTTTACGGATAATTTCCGCGAGCGAAAAATAACCGACATTGCAGTATTCATATTTTTCACCGGGCGCGAAATTCAGAGGCAGCGGATAAGCAGTCTTTATGACATCAATATCAGGCTGGATTTTGGCGGGGCTATAGCCGGGAGCTTCACGGATAATTCCCGAAGTGTGCGAGAGCAAATTCCGAATCGTAATGTCCTTCCAGCTTTCGGGTGTGCCTTCCAGGTATTTACTGACTTTGTCATCAAGGGAAATCTTGCCTTCTTCAACCAGAAGCATAATTCCCACAGCAATAATCGGCTTGCTGACTGAACCGATTTTAAAGACCGTATCAGTCGTAACCGGAACATTTGTTTCGACATTAGCCAGACCATAGCTTTTAACTTTAGCGATCTTCCCGTTTTTAATAACCGCCAACGAAACACCCGGAATATGCTGTTTTTGCATTTCCGACTTAATGAAGTCATCAATTTTATCAGCCGCTTGGCTTGAAACTGAAGAAACGAGTAAAAAAACGCTCAAGAAAGAAAGCAAAAACCGTTTCGTGTAGGTATTTTTCATAATTAAAAATCTCCGCATAATAATTTGAAATTCACTTTTTAAGATTCGGATGACGAAGCAAATTTTTATACTTGTAAAGATGCTAATGGTCAAAAACTTCCGCTCCAAAAGTATCAATGTGAAAACGAATTGCCGATTTTACATCCGACAATACTTCCTCGTAAGAGTCGCCCTCACCGATTACCGCGCCCTTCAATCCGAGCGGATAGGCGACGTATCCGTCTGAATGCCTTTCGATGATTATTTTTATATCGCGTAACATGGTTGCACCTCAGGCAAATCGTAGCACAAGCCCAGTCGTTCAACTGCAAATATTCGGACAAAAACTTTCGCCGGTGTTAGGACTAACCCGCCTTGCTTTTATTCATTTCGGAGTCTCGTAATATTCGTACAAACATTTATCCAACGGATCGCCTTTTGTATGAACGCAGGCGCAGAAATCGTCGCCGGCTTTGGTTGGTTTGTTTTTAAATTGCCGTTGGCATTTTTCCAAACTGTTGCGGGGCATGATGCTGTACATTTTTGGAACGATTAGAACGAATAAAACAAATGTTGCGAACACTCCCGCGAAGAATAGCACCGGAAACTTGTAGCTGAGGCCTCGCGGCGGCAGGTCGGCGTGTTCGGTCGTCTGGCGATTGAAGGGAAGGATGTATTTCCACTTTTCGTAATGCCAGGCGAGCACGTACAGATTGGCCAGCACCATCAATGGTGCGGTAAAAAGCGACCCGTCAAACCGTACCGCGAATGAAAGGATACAAATATTCAATATGATCGGAAAATAAAGGAACGCTCCGAACGTCACCGTCCGCGGCAGCAGCAGCATGAGAGCGGCCAACACCTGCACGACGCCGATAAAAGTATAGTAATAACCGGTCGTGTGTAGGGCCTCTAAATAATGCCCCATCGGGTGAATGACGGGCAGGCCGCTGGCGAACCGCTCGCCGGTAATCTTGGTAATTCCCGCTGGTATGAACCCCGCCGCCAGCGCCAAACGGCAAAAAATGGAAAACAACCAGAGCCATTTGTTTTCCCTTGCCTTTGCGTGAAGACGATCAAGTGCGGAAGTAGTACTCATTAATTATGTTTGTGTTCTTTTAGGCGTTAAGAACTGGAACCACGGAAATACACGAAAACACACAAAGTAGAACTTCTTTTCGTGTTGCTTTGTGTGTTTTCGTGGTTCCAGTCTTTTTCATAGAGAAATGACAACTGGGTCATTTACTATTTCGTCTGTACGTTCTTATCGCCCATTGCGTTCATTAAAATGTGCTGCATTTCGAATGAATTAGGCATCCCGATCAGGCTCGCCGGACTTAGGCCGAACGCACCGCCTTCGGTATTTGCCGCAAGCGTAATACGGTCACCTTGAGCATAAGCATACGCGAGAGTAGGAGGAGTATTAGCGTCGAACGAGCCGAGCGGGTTATTCTCTCCGCCGGCATTCTTCATTCTCTCCGCGAGCGGGCCCATAAGCGGCGCCAGATCGTGATAAAAGATCGCCGAGAAGTTCGTATTTCCGTCCTGCGGCAAGCCGCTTTTGAATCTCGACGAGCGGACAAGCGTGTTGCCCGCGTCGCGATTTGCAATCGACTGTTCGAGCAATGCACGGCTAGGAGCGGCGACAAGGTAGCCGTTCGAGTAAGTATAATGCACTTCGACTCCCGCGTCGGTAGATCGTATCGCATAATAAGTGCGGTCGCCTGATGTTGCGTTCTCAAGACTCAATTTGCCTTTGCCGTGCAGAGCGGAAAATTGATTCAGCTTTTCGATCATGCGTTCGAAAGTTCCCTGCAGTTTCGCCGCGTCGTAAACTTCCAAAATGACCTTCCACGAAGGCGTCGGAAGAAGTGGGCCGTCAATAGCGAAGGCGAACTCGCCGCCGAGCGGTGCGGCAAAATCGTTGCGAATATCGAAACCCTGTTGCTTTGCCATATCCTGCATCTGGCTTCGCATGTCCGGTTCGACGGTTTCGAGAAAAGCGAACAGATCGTCAACCAACAGCGCCGGATCTTTGACCACAAAAGCGGTCGCGACGTTGGCATTCGGCGAGATAAAGTCCAGAGCTCCCATCGAACCCGGAGCGGCCAGCCACGACGCAATGCCGCGATTCGGTTCGCTGAATGTTAATGCCGCACGGCTCAAAGTTTTGCCTTCGACTTCCTTTTGTTCGACGACGAAGTGCCGCAAATTCATCACGCCAAGCTGTTTCAAACCTTCCTGTTGACGAGTTTCTTCCGGCTTGCTGTCCTTTCCGACCGCCTGAGCGACCAGCTTTTCAAGATCGGCGGCGACCACCAGGCCCGCACCGTCCCGGTAAATATCGTTGATACGCTGATGGAAAGCCGAACCCGTAAACCGGTTCGTGCCCGGTGCGCTAAGCGTCGCCGACAATCCACGCAGGCGTTCGATCTGCGTGGATGCCGCGAATATGTCGTTGTGGAACCAGACGAACAATTCATTTTTGGCCGCCGCATTCGGTGCCACAGTTGCTGGATCGTCAATAATGCGGACGTTCATCGCATCGCCCGATTCCTTCGCGAAACGAGCAAGCTGACCGTCGAGATAGGTGCGGAAAGTCGCAGCGTTCTTTACTTCACCCAACACAAGCACGCCGGTCGGCTCGTTTTTCGCGTCCATCGCCGCACTGATGACGATCTCTTCGCCAAGATGCGAACCGAATTCGCGTACGCGGGCGAAAGTCTGTTCGTTTACACCAACGCCGTTACCTTTATTACCTTTCCACCATTCGGCAAGCGCCGGATTCTGGCTGATGCGTTCCTGCATGATCCGCTGTGACTCGGCAAGCGATTCGGTTAGATTCGGTAGTGCAGCGTAGAACACTGTGTTCTCCGGCACGAGATCGACAAATTTGGAAGTGTGGCGGACGCCGGGACGGGCGACTTGATTAACATCCCGACGCAGCTTTGCCAGTTCCGAAACCAGATTCGCATATTTTGCGGCATTGCGGCTCCAGGCAACGTTCTGCTGTACCGGAGTTTTTTCTAAACTGCGGCTTGTGGTCGTCTGATCGCCGGGAAGTAATGTTTCGTCTTTGCCGGCATGATTGACCTGCACTTCGCCTTCGACCACCGAAACACGCGAACCCTTCGTGCCGCTTTCGACCGCGAAGATCGTACCCTTAACGGATACGAGCGAATCCGGCGTTTGAACGTACAGGCGGCCATTATGCTGCTTTGCCGCTTCGACGATCACATCACCGCGTTCGAGCCGGACGGTCACGCCGCGCATATTCTCAGTTACCGAAAACTCCGAGCGTTCGCGCATCTCAACCGTTGAACCGTCCGCGAGCCGCAGAACCGCGTTCGAGTCCTTCGCTGTCCGCACGCGTTCGCCTTTCTGAAGCTGTTCGCCCGATGCAAGCTGGCGAGTCTCAGGATCGGAAACCACAAATACCAGGCCGTCCGCATTCTCGACCGTCGCCGCAAGTGTGCTGCCGGATATATCGAGACGCTCATACATGAACAATCCCAGCACTCCGATACAGATCACGGCCGCTGCCGCGACACTCCAACGCAGTGTATTTGTATAGTTCCATTTGCTCGAACGTGCTGGCTGTACCGCGATTTTTGCCGGAGCATCTACGCGTCCGGCGTTCAATGCACGGCGGCACGGAATGCATTCGTGCGTATGATCTTCGAAAAGAAGCGTGCGGGCTGTCGAAAGTTTCCCGTCGAGGTACGCCGGGATGAGCGATTCGACATCGGCGCATCCGCGAATTTGTTCGGTATTGTTGTTCATTGTATTTATATTTCCTGTATTTTTCACCGCAACGAGATGGCTCGGCGAAGTGAGTTCTTTGTCTGCGGCCTGTTGAGTGACGCGCGCCCAAACTCGTGTCGCGGATTGGCTAATGATTGAAGAATCGATCTGCTCGCCGCGTATCCCGCTCGTCGCGTCGTCGATAATTGCGTCCAAATCCTGTTTTTTATGCTTCATGATGTTTCTCCAAATAACTGCCGATCTCTTTTCGCAGGCGAGTTCTGGCACGGTGCAGCGTGACCGCAACGACTAGTTGTGAAGTGCCTAATATCTCTGCGATGCCGCGATTGTCGTAGCCTTCAAAATAACGAAGAGCGAACGCGGTGGCGGCACGGCCTTCCAGTTTCGCGACCGCATGGCGGACAAGCTCGCGAAGCTCTACATCGACAAGATCGTCTTCCGGACTTGCGGCCTTCAGTTTCGAGCTTTGATCAAAATCAATGACATCCAACGAGACTGAATTTGCCCGCGTGCGGCTTCTGATCAAGTCAAGCGAAGCGTTTACCGCAGCCCGATGCAGATAGCCTTCCGGGTTTGGCGAAAGATCACGCCGCGCCCAATTCGGTGCGAGGCGGACGAAGATCGTCTGTAAAACGTCCTCCGCATCGCTTTGGCTGCCGGTAATACGGTATGCGGCCCGGAAGATCGCTTTATGATGCTCGCGAAAAAGAACTCCGAGTTCTTCAAGCTCGGCATTTCCCGCTACCGCTTTATACGGCGGAGCCTCGCTATTTGCGGAGTTTATCAGATCGCTGCTTAACAGCATGTTGGCGGCGGTGGTGCTCACGTTATTCTCCTTTGAATCGTCGTCCATAAATATAAACGTGTGCAGACGGGAATTATTAACAATAACGAAAAATAATTTTCACTTTCAACGAGGGATTTGATCCGTACCCATTGAAATGTATGGGAATTGTTGAGAATCCTGGTAATACGAATACGAAGATCTTCGTACTTGGCCGAAGCGCTGTCCGCGTTAGGATCGGGCCGGGCGAGAAACAGCTCAAACGCCGATAAGGCGGGATTTGACACCATTAGTTTTTGTTGATGAGGAGGCGATTACGGCTTCTGATCCATTTTGACGGCACCTAGATCCGTCCGCAATCATCTTGGATGGTGATGTGTGCAGCGATCAAAAGAAAACTTGATAGAAATTCGCGGCA
>JANMSP010000224.1:0-20232 GCA_031389475.1 Pyrinomonadaceae bacterium | reverse complement strand
GTAGCGACCGGGGCTTTAGTCACTAAAGATGAAAGAACCCCGGTCGCTACCGCTCTCGGGTCTGACAAAACTAAAAACCCAGTCGCTACCGCTCCCGGTTCCGACTTGCTACACTGAACCTTACAAACAATGAATATTTGGGAGATCGTCAGTCGCCTCTGGCCATTTGCGAAACCGTTTAAGGGTTTGATAATCGCGTCGCTTTTTTTGACGTTTATCGGGGCGTTTGCAGCACAGGTCAATCCGCTGGTTTTGCGTTACACGGTCGATACGGTCGAGAGGCTGCTGCGTGAAGGTGTGGGTGCGCGGGAGAGCACTTCGCTGCTTTTATTCATTTCGGCGATCTTGTTTGGGAAAGAAATTATAAATATTTTTGTTAAATACGGCCAAAGCATGGTCGGCGAGAATCTTCGCGTCAATCTTTCGAGTTCGCTTTCACAGTATGCAATCGAAAGGGTTTTATCCTATCGCTACTCCTTTTTTGCTGACGACGAAAACGCTACGGGCAAACTGCAAACACGGGTAGACCGAGGCGCGGAAAGCCTTACAAGCTTTGTACAGAACATTTTCATCGATCTTCTTCCGCTTTTTGCTAACGCGATTTTGGCCCTGATATTAATGTTTTCGGCAAATTTCTATGTCGGCCTGGTGGCTTCGATAATAATGCCGGTTTATTTCGTTCTTAGCTGGAAACAGGCCGGATTATTAAAAGGCGTGCGGCGCGGGCTGCGGGCATTGCGTGAGCAGAAAACTAATGGACTGTTCAATATTATTGAATCGATAATCGTCATCAAGTCCTTTGTCCGCGAGGAATATGAGCGTGAAAAGCAGAATGCCTTATAGCAAAACCTGATAAAGGCTCAGCTCAAACAGCGTAAGACAAATTACGTTTTTGACGCGATGAAAACCTTTATCGAACAGGTCGGCGTCGTGCTGATCATTATTCTGACGGCGTATTTAGTGCTTGATGAACAGATGACGATCGGGGCGATTCTCTTTCACATCCTGCTATTTAATAATGTATCGGCGCCGATCCGGCAGCTTCACCGGATCTACGACCAGATGAATGAGGCATTGACATATGCAGAGGGTTTTTTCGAGATTCTCGACGCGGACGAGGCCATCGAGGAAAGCGGGCAGATAACCAGCGATAATCTAAAAGGTGAATTTGAACTGAAGAACGTAAGTTTCACTTATCCGAACGGAACGCAGGCGTTGTTCGACGTAAATATGACGATCCCGGCGGGGAAGACGGTGGCGTTTGTCGGGCTTTCGGGAGCCGGTAAATCGACGCTGCTGAATCTGCTTTGCAAATTTTACAAGCCAACGACGGGGCAGATCTGCCTTGACGGCGAGGATATTCTCGAATACGAAACGCATCTTTTAAGGCGAAAGATCGGCCTCGTGCTGCAAAAAAATCATATTTTTCGCGGATCGATCGAGGAGAATATAAAATATGGCTTTATGCGCGCGACGACGGATGACGTAATCGCCGCTACGAAGCAGGCTTATCTTCACGAACAGATCGAAAAGCTGCCGAAAAAATATGAATCCGAAGCCCAATCGCTTTCCGGCGGCCAGCAGCAGCGGATCGCAATTGCGCGGCTTTTCCTAAAGAATCCGCCGATAATATTTCTCGATGAGCCGACCGCCAGCCTCGACGCCGTCGCGACCGAGCAGATCAAAAACAGCCTCGACGCGATCAAAGAAAACCGCACGACGGTCGTCATTTCGCACAGCATTTCGCAAATAATCGATTCGGATGTGATCTATGTTCTAAAGGAAGGCCGCGTGGTAGAGATCGGTACGCACGGTAATCTTTATGACAAAGGTGGAACTTATTTTGAAATTTTTAATGCGGCCGCCAGAAGTCTGAACCTCGATAAAATTTCGAAGACTTTGGACGATAAATTCAAGGCTCAACCTGAACGTTAATTTATAAAAAAGGAAAAGCCGCATTCGAATACACGGCTACTCCAATCTCAACATTTCTGAAGTGATTAATATCTGCGGTAATAACGGCCCCGATTGTAGTAATAACTTCTTCGGCTGGTGTTATACCGGTTATTCCATCTGCTTCTGTTTCCCTGACGAATGTCGTTTCTATAATCACGGCGTGATTCACGGCGCTCACCACGAAATTCTCTTCGTGCATCACGTCGATTTTCGCCGTTCCGGACATCCCTTCTGTAGTCACGGCGAGATTCGCGAACTTCACCGCGATATTCACGCCTGGCATCCCTTCGGTAATCGCGATTCTGACCGCTCGCAACATCTGCGCCCACGAAAATTAATCCCAGTGCAAACGATACTATCCCAATTTTCAGTACGTATTTCATTATTTCTCCCCTTGTAAGTCTTTCACACGTAATTGTGCTCATTCTTTACACAAAGATGATTTTCCGATGTGTACTTATTAAAAGGGCAATGATTGTGCCAAGGAGCAGGAACCGCAATGATCGAGCGGGCAAAATTTGGGCAGGAAACGGGTGTAAACCCAGTACTGTCAGAGCTTTTTAGCTACGATCACAATAGACACTCCGAACGGAAAGTTGAAACTCTGCAACCAATGCCGTTCTGCACCAAAGAGTCTGCCGAATATACTATTCAGTGCAGAAATGGTTATATTGTTTTCCGATTCGGGCTTGATGCCGGTAAGTTTCATCAGCGTACGGCCGGCGAGGATCGGTGCAAAAAATGTCCAGTTGGCGTAGGTTGCGCGTTCGACGGAAAAGCCGGCCTTTTTTAGCCGTTCGACTATCTGCTTTCGGGTATAGCGAATGCGGTGATGTGAAATGTCATCCTGCACGCCCCAAAGCCACATAAATGCGGGCACGAAGATAAGGGAATGCCCGCCGGTTTTGGTCACTCGATGCATTTCCTTTAAACCGGCAATATCGTCATCGAGATGTTCGATAACGTCGAGAGCGGTAGTAACATCGAAGCTTTCGTCCGCGTAAGGCAGAGTTTCCGCCAAACCTTTTTGGACCTTCAAACCTTTCTGCCGGCAAAATTCGAGGGCGTCATCGGACACATCGACGCCTTCGGATTCGCCGAATTGCGCAAGCATTTCAAGATTGGCGCCGGTGCCGCACCCAATATCTAAAATCTTCAAACTTTGGACTTTGGACTTTGGACCTCGGACGATCCGGCGAAGGAAACTCTCCAATATCGCCCGCCGCCCGACGAACCACCAATGCGAGCCCTCCACGTCGTCCATAATGGCGTACGTGTGCTGCTTCATTTCCTGAGGTAATGCTGACATCGTTTTTAGTTTGCCACGAATTACACGGATAGCACGAATAGGAACAAATCTATTTTTGTTCCAATCCCAACAATTGACTAGCGGACGGTCCGGAATTTCCGTCGATCGTCAATCCGTAATTATCGCGTAGTCGGCATTCGATGCCTTCGTCGTTGAGGAAACACGGGCCGTTGTCTTTTTTTCCTAGAATTAAAAGCTGTAATCCTTCATCGAGAAAGTCTTCAGTTCCAACCTGAAGCATATATTCGCCGGCGGTGTTGTGGGCCGCAAGCTCGAGTTCGTATAAACTCGGATCGAATATGCTGAGCGGATTCACGGCGGCGTTTGAGAAACTTTCGATGGCTTGAGCAAAATCGTAAGCGTGGCGGCCTTCATGCACGAACGTTCCCTCACAGCCGCGTTGGCCGCCGGTGTCGATCGTTTCTTGGGCGATTGAGATGAAAACTTCGCCTAATGCCTCTACGAAATTTAATCTTCCGTCCGCAATTTTCTCGTTCGTTTCACCCGCATCGATTAGTCCAGTCACGCCTGAAGCATTCACGATGCTGACCGGCTGCACGCGAATAAGCAGATCGGAAAGCAGGATTTGATTCGCCATGTGTCGATGAAAATCATTACCCTTTTCGAGAATCGTGTCGAATGCGTCTTCGACCGATTTTTGATAGCGTTTATCGATTCCTTTATCAAACTTCATAAAGCATTTACGGCAGGAACAAAATTAGCCGCAGATTTACGCGGATAAACGCGGATCAGAAAAATTCGATTTATCCGCGTCATCTGCTTTAATCCGCGGCTAATAATTCTTACGCCTCAACCGACCTTCCCAAATCCGCACCAGCTATTTTGATTATGCCAGACAATTTCGACATTCTCTGCATTTATCTCCTTCCACCAGCTTTCAAAATCGTTTTTTGAAATATAGAACGCGGTCGGGGCGACTAGATGGTCGAACACTATATTATGCTGTTCGCGCCAGCCGAATGAGCCGAGGTAATTGAGATAATCGTTATAAAATAGGTGTTTAGCAATTGATTTTGCCGCTGAATTTGCCGGGCGGTAGACGAGCTTTGTCGCGAGGAAAACGCTGAGCGTCGGCAGTTTTGAAAGCTGGTAGAGCATCGGCTGGCTGATCTTCGATGTGAAACCTTCGCGGACCGGATTCACGTATTTCGTAATCCACTCGTTGTTTTCCGCACCGTAAACCCAGGCCGACATGCTGCCGCCTTTTTTCAGTTTCGATACGAGCGACATAAATGCGCCCTTCGGATCGGGAGTGTGGTGAAGTACCCCGATGCTGAACGCGAAATCGAAGGCTCTTTTGAGCGGCAGCTTGTACAGATCGGCCTGAATTATATGTACATTCGGCAGATTTCGGGTCAACGCATACGCCGATTCCACGCCGTCGCCGAGGTCGATCCCGACGACCTCTTTCGCTCCCCATTCCGCCGCCAGTTTCGTGTGCCGACCTTTTCCGCAGCCGCCTTCGAGCACGATCTTGTCCTTAAAAAATTCCTTTTTTACGGGCTGCAGCCATCCGAGAAACTGTTCGTTGTACTTTGGATCTTCCTGCGTGAAATGCGTCCATTGCCAGCCGAAATTCTCCGCCGTTTCGGCCTTATCTTCCTCAATTTTGGACAGATCGACAAAACGCGGAACTCCACGCACGACCCTATATTCCCGCGTGCATTTTTTGCAGGTCAGTACGCCATCGATAATTTCCTGGCCCTCGTATTTAGCGGCGTGCGCCAGCAAAATATCACCGCCGCAAGTCGGGCACGCCAAAAGGTCTAAAAGCTTTTCTTTCATAAATCTATAGCCACAAATTACACAAATATCACGAATAGATCGGTTTTCTCAATTCGGGTAATTTGTGTAATTCGTGGCTAATTGAACTGCAATCTAAATTTCTCGAACTCAACTAAGGGAAAAGGCTGCCGCCAGTTAAATTCGAATTCGTCGGTCTCGCGGTCGGCGTAAAGTTGGTTAAATGTCTCACGGAACGAACCGCAAATGTCTTTGACCATTCCTGTATGCGAAAAAACGAGTTCACGTTCCGCAAGATCGCGGTCGCCGC
The DNA here is from genome assembly GCA_031389475.1 of Pyrinomonadaceae bacterium. Taxonomy (GTDB): domain Bacteria; phylum Acidobacteriota; class Blastocatellia; order Pyrinomonadales; family Pyrinomonadaceae; genus OLB17. The sequence goes on along the minus strand of JANMSP010000224.1, from coordinate 14,893 downwards.
TTGGATATTGATAAATTTCCAGCAGCAGGTTCTCGCTTTCACGGACAAAACGAAAATCGAATTCCTCGGGATCGCGGTTCCATTTTAATAAATATTCATTTTGAGGCGAATCCGCATCGAGTAAGGCAGACAATATCTGCAAAAGTTCCGGCAAGGCAAATTCATGCGGTGCATGAGCCGTCGTCGTGTGAAATTCACTCACGCCGTCCTCAAAACCGATGGACATCCATCCGCACTGGGGGCTATTAAAACTGACTTCTAATTTGTTCGGCATGGCTTGTAAAGCGTCAATCGTGAATCGTCAATCGTGAATCGATAAAACACGCATGCGTTCTTCCGATTCACGATTGACGATTCACGATTTACAACATCGTTATGGTAACTTTATGTTGAATATTCCACAAATCCTATGCGGCAATACCACGAACTTTTAAGGCATATTTTGGATACCGGCGTCCGGCACGAGGACCGCACCGGTGTCGGTACGATCGCGGTATTTGGATATCAAACACGGTTCAATTTGCGTGACGGCTTTCCGATCGTGACAACAAAGCGTGTTCCGTTTCGATGGGTGGCGGAAGAACTTTTCTGGTTTCTGAGCGGCGATACGAACGAGAAAGGCCTGCGTGCACGCGGTGTCGATATATGGGCTGAATGGGCGACCGCAGAACAAACGGCAAAATTTGGACGGAATGAAGGCGATCTCGGCCCGGTGTATGGCTATTTATGGCGTTCGTTCGGCGGTGATTATCCGAAAATGAATGGGATCGATCAGATTGCACGGCTAATCGGCGAAATTGAGACAAATCCGAATTCGCGTCGGCTGATCGTCACCGGATGGAATCCCGAAACGTGCGACGAAGTTGCTTTGCCGCCGTGTCATACGCTATTTCAATTTAAGGTGGAAGACGGAAAAACTCTTCATTGCCAGCTTTACCAGCGAAGCGCGGATGCTTTTCTCGGCGTTCCTTTCAATATCAGCAGCTACGCGTTATTGACCCACTTGATCGCGCATGTATGCGGCCTGGAGATTGGTGATTTTATACACACATTCGGGGATCTCCACATCTATTCGAATCACTTCGAACAAGTTGAAGAACTTCTGTCGCGCGAACCGATCGAGTTGCCGAAATTGGAACTGTTAAATGCGGAAAATTTGAAAGGGCTGAGTGGATTGCTGAATTTTAAGTACGAAAATCTGAATCTGGCCGGTTATCAATCTCACGGAAAGATCGCTGCACCGGTCGCTATTTAAATTATGAAAGGCCACGATTACCCGATTGAGCATTTCAGATTAATGGCGATTGCTGCCGAGCAGCTTAAAGCCTTATCGGTTCAGTTGCTAAGACACGAATATAGGTATGACGCTTTTGGCTCTTGGTGGTTTATTTATCAGCAAAAAGGGATTAACTACAGAGTCGTTTTCGATGGTCGTGACAGCGTTTTAACTCTTGAAGCAGAAACATCGGAACCGAACCCCTGGGGTAACGAATGGGAAGAAATTAAGGGCAAGTCATTTCAGGTACGCGATGACAAAGATATTCCTGAACGAATAAAAATCTTGGTTGAAAGTTAACGACCTACTATCTCTTCACAATCGAATATTGAATTCTGCGGTTGTAGAACTTGCCTTGGTCTGTATTATTGTCGGTTTTGGGCTGTGTCGCGCCGTAACCTTTTGTCTGCAATACTTCACCTTTTACCCCGAAATTGACAAGTGACTGCTTCACTGCATTTGCGCGGTTTTCGGACAACGATTGGTTGGACGCGGCAGTTCCGTCGCTATCTGTATGCCCGCCAACTTCGAGCACGATGTTCGGCGGCAGTTTTTTGATGTAGCCGGAACCTTTTTGCAGTGCCGCGAGGCGTTTTGCCGGCACATCGAATTTGCCGCTATCGAAATTGATGATCAAAATGTTCAACGCTCTGACAAGATCCTCCGGCGTAAACGGATCGGCAAGACCGTTGAGGGCCGAGTTGTAACAGCGTTCGGCCTTGTCTTCCTCGCCGAGTCCGATGTTGTCGCAGTTTTCTCCGGGCTCTACTTTCTTTTCCTGGCAGCGTGCAATTAGCGGGTCGGGTGTGACGCCGTTTCCGCCGGTTACATCGCGGGTGTCGCAGGTAAAAGTCGGGTGATCGATCGATATTTTCCGCTTGCCGGCCCCGAGGTTTATCAGTCGTATCGAACCGTCTTCGCTGGTCACGCCCAGCCGCTGGTTATCGACGAGAACATCGCTTCCCGGAGGCGCTCCCTTAACGGTGACTTCGAAACTAGTTGTCCTGATAAAGAAAATATAAACCAGAGCCAGGCCGACCACCATGAAAAATAACATGGACATCAGCCCGGCGCTGATCCAGAACCAGCCGGGAATTCCGCCTTTTTCCTCTTTTTCCTTTTCTACCTGTGCCGCCTGCTCGGTCGGTGTCGGCGGAAGATTCTGATATTTTGCGCGCTCTGCTTCGGGCAGGGCGAAATACGGAGTCGTCTTGTCAGGTGCCCCGCCGAAATCATCTGCGCCCGACCCAAAATCCGCCGGCGACACGTTGATATTCGCATTCGTCACGCCCCAATCGGCGTTCGGGACGGCTTTGGCACCCGGATACATCGTTTTGCCGTAATCCTGCTTGTCGGTATTGATCGGCTTGATATTGGTGACGGTCTTTCCCCAATCATCGGCAACGGGCTGTTTGGGGAAATTATAATTGGTCTTGTCCCAATCGTTCTGCGCGCCGCCGCTAACATCCGCGGGAATATTGATATTCGGCGTGGTCTTCGAAAAATCGTCCGGCGGCGGCGGACTGGGAATTTTCTTATCTTCGCTCACAGATCGTTAGCTCCTGGTAATAGACGGCGAACTTCGCGCAGTCTTGCGATTCTAGCACAAAATATTTTTAGCGCTAAGAATTTACTCGCTGGTTTTTGAGGTTTTGTTGATATTCACCAGTCCCAGCAGGGAACCCAGTCCCTGTTTGGCTTATTCTTGCTTGGTCGCTTTGACTCACAGTCAGAAAGTTTCATCTACCGCTAAAATATAGCGAACCGGCGGAACGAGTATGGAAGAGACTAACTGCTGCAAGTGTTCTGGTTAGGTTCAATAATGCCGTTCCCGGCGTTCCGGCCACGTTCCAGTGGTCAGTGAAACGTGCAACCTATTGTTCTATCTAGGTTTACAAGTTTTTTTGTAATTTTACCACTTTTTTCGAAAAAAACTTTTCGTAATGAACTATTAAGGATTCCGTACTTGTATTTACGTGTCAAAGATCATAAGACGCAATTCGTCCGATAGCACATCGTTGCATAGACTGCACATTAAGTCAATATAATTTACGGGTGATTAGAGAACAAAATTCCGCCGCCAACTTCGATCTTTATTTTCTTCAGTCAGATGTTGTATTTCGGTAGTGCATCAGTTTGAATTATCAGATAACATTCCGGTCTGATTTGTTTTGTATCTTTTTGTGTTATTTCGTGGTTTCAGTCTTAAATCAGGAACTGGAACCACGAAATAACACAAAAAGACACGAAAATCTGATGAATTCTTTATGATTCGGTTTTAATAAAACATAAATTTTTAAATTGATGCACTACCTGTATTTCTACAACCTCGACAATATTTAATAATGATGAAGTAAAACAAAAAAGTCGCTATTTCGTCATCACGTCCATTGATTTGTTATGTTGCCCGCTATTTGTCAAGTTTCATACGTTTCATTAAATCAATAAAACGCGGCTCGTTTCGGAGATTATTCCACATCGGCTCGACTTTCAGAAAAACCATTCGCACATCTTTTTCGGTGAAACCTTTCTCCAGATAATCGAGTGCCTTATCGCTTTTGCCAAGCCCGTTATAAACGACCGCAAAGATATACGGCGGAACGTATTGCTCGTTTGACCGTTTTAATAATTCATCAAGCACGGCTCGCGCTTCCGTCTGTTTTTCCCATCTCGCCAGAGCGTAAGCGCGATAAGCCTCGGACTGTGAATTACCGGAAATTTCTCCTGCTTTTTCGGCGGCGGCGACGGCTTCGGCGTGCATTCCTTTTTCGGTATAAACGCGAGAAATGAACAAATGTGAAAGCCAGAAGTTCGGGTTTAATTCAATCGTTTTGTTTAGCCGATCTAGGGCTTCATCCGATCTTCCAGCGAAAAACAGAATTTGTCCTTCCAGCGAATTAGTTACCAGAGATACCGGGTCAAGTTCTCTTGTAAGTTTTATTTCGGCGATTGCCTGTTCGTGGCGTGCCGTATTTGAAAGTAAATGGGCGTAACCAAAGTGTGCTTCCGCGTTGTTCGGGTCAAGTTCTAATGCCCGCAGGTATTGATTTTCCGCCGCCTGCCAATCCCAGTCATACCAAAAAATTGTGTAGCCTAAAGCGGCGTGAGCCTCAGCTAGTGTTTCGTCAATCTCGACTGCCCGCCATGCCGCCGCTTTCGCTTTTGGCATTACTTCTCCGGAAGGCAGACCGCTCGTTAATGCCATCGGAAGATAAGTCCGAGCAAGTCCGACATACGCAAGCGCGTAATTCGGATCAATTTCGATTGCCTGTTGGAAATAAGCAATACCTTTGTCGGTTTCCGCTCGAGTCAAATTAAGCGCGTGGTAACGCCCCTTCGTATAAAGTTGATAAGCTTCGACATTTTCCGTCGGACGTTTTCTCTCCGTGTTTCCGAGCCGAATTTTCAGAGCAGTTGCGACCCGTTCCGAAATTGAATCCTGTACGGCGAAAATGTCTGTGAACTTTTCGTCAAATTGTTCCGCCCACAATTGCCTGCCGTCGCTCACACGAAGCAGTTTTGCCGACACTCTGATTCTATCGCCGGAAGTTTGAATCGTGCCGTCTAAAACGGATTCCGTTCCTAGTTCGCGTCCGGCGGTCAATGAATCTTGCTCGACGGAATTATAACGGCGAACCGCGCTTAGAGGACGAACGAAAACTTTCTCGCCGCCGCCGAGCTTCGCAATCAAACTGTCTGCCATTCCGAGTTCCAACGCTTCGTTGCGATTTTCTGCCGTTAAAGGCTTAAACGGCAAAACGGCAACAGTTTTAATCGTCTCGGCGACGCCCCTTTCGTTTCCTCGCCAAGAATTAAAAGCCAAAAGAATCAAACCGATGAAAAACGCGCTGAAAACCGCGACGATCCAAATGCGGTTAATTTTTCGGGCTTCGTTTTTTGGTCTTTGGTCCTGGACGGATTCAAAATTCGAGTTTCGAGTTTCAGGTTTATTTTGTAATTTCGAATGTTCAATTTCAGATTCGCTTTCGTTTTGCAATTCTAGACGTTTGATTTCCGATTCAACTGAATTTGAAACTTGAACGCCGGCAACAAATTTATAACCGTGTCCCGGAACGGTAACGATAAAACGATGCTCGCCGGGTTTTTCGCCGAATACGCGCCGCAGAATCGAGATGTTTTGCGTCAGATTATTTTCTTCGACAATCGTGTCCGTCCAGATTTCGCGCATCAACTCGTCTTTTTCAATAATTTTTCCGCTGTGTCGGACAAGATAAAGCAAAGTGTCAAAGGCTTTCGGCATCAACGGCACAACCTCGTCAGCGCCTTTTAATAGCAGACGTTTTGCCGCATCGAGGCGAAAATTACAAAACTCGTAAATTTGCGTTTGCGGCTCAATCATTACAATTCTCACAAATTCTCACAAATTTTCAGCCGGATTCTAAGGATTTTCAGAACTCTTTTTTGTAATTATTACACCTATCAACATGGAACAAAATGTTTCGGTTGAAATTCTAAAAAACAAAGAGGAAAAAAAATGAAAAATACATTCTTGAAAACAATCGGCGTAACGATGCTGACAATTTTGATGCTGGCGACGTTCGCGCAAATCCGGGTGTCCGCACAAACCACTATTAACGAAGAAAAAAGCGACGAACAAACAACGGAAGATGCGTCCGCACGACGACAGAACGCCAAAAAACTGGTAGGCACGTGGGACGCGCAGGTCACGATTCGCAACTGTCAGACGGGCGCGGCGATCAGAACTTTTGCGTCAATCGGGACATTTATGCGCGGCGGTACGTTTCTCGACTCGACCTCCGGGACACCGCAGGCTTTGAAAACACCCGGACATGGTGTTTGGAGCCATATCAGCGGAAAAATCTATCGTTTTAAGTTCAAGGCTTTCACTTTTGACCCAAGCGGTAATCCCACCGGCTGGACAATTCTTACCCACGAAGCACGTCTAAATCACCAAGCTGATGAATACGATTCAGCTGGAACATTGATGGTTTATGCCCTGAACGGCAATTTAATCTTCACTGGCTGTTCGACCACAACCGCCACGCGGTTTGAATAAACTACAAAAAGCCGCGAGTTCCGGCGGTTAAGCCCGTCGCGTGTTCACCTAAAAGTTACACCTTTAAATTGCTTGCTTCGGCAAGCAATTTTTTTGTCAAACTGGAATAAAGTTCCACCAACTTTTCAAAATCTATTTTCAACACATTTATCTTCATCATTCGGTGGCACAGCACACGACAGCAACATAACGGCGGAGTTGACGTGGGGCGAAACCGCCACCACGCAAGTTGAGGGTAAAAAGACCCGTTGATAACAAAGTCGCTGTTTTGCCCTCACGTCCATTGAATTGTTATGCCTGTCTTGGCAAGGAAAGTGTTTCCTCTCTGCCAAAAAAGTTACTGTAAATTAAAGAACTTCGCAAGCAGAGCATTAGATATGCCAAAACAAGTGGTTGAATCACGTCAAAAGGTTGCGACTTCTGCACACTTGCAAAGGCAAAAGTCAGATGCTTGAAAATCAAGAACCCGAACACCAATGTCCAAAACGCGCTCCACACGAAACGCTCTCGGTTGAAAGCGAACAACGAGACCGCGCCCGGATAATCTCGAAGCGCGAACCAAATAAGCAACGTGGCGACGGGCGCACCTAAAACCCAACCGATGGCGAACTGAAAAAGTGGAATTGAAATAGAATCTGCGTCGGGCGGAAAACTGCCGCGAGCAGGTTCGGTGGTGTAAAAATACCACTCAACAAGCGGCGAAGTCAGATACAGCGCGACTGCCAAGAAAATAACACTGATTCTATTTTTAGGAGTTCGCAACATATTTATCACGAAAGGCGCAACTTATGATTATGCAGATCGATCCGTATAACACGCCTGAATGGGTGTGTTATCACGATTGATTCTTGATAACACAGTAAATTTATGTGCGGTCGGAATGATTCGGTACTATATTCACATTTACAAAAACGGGATGTCAACACGATTTTTATTGAGCTTTATTTTATATTCGGCGGCTGGGCGTTTTTGGTGCGGATGGTGATGCCTTCGTCGGCGATGAGGAAGACTTTTCGCTGGTCGTAGGTTGAGGTGTTTATGGGCGCGTAGGAAAGCAGGTAGCGGTTGCGGCGGAGTTCGTCGCAGATAAATTTGGCGGCGGTTTGGGCTTCGTCGAGCTGGAATATTTTTCCGCCGGTGCCTTCGGTCAGTTGCGTGACGACGGCCCCGGCTTTTGGCTGGTCGCGGCGAAAAGCTCCGCCGGTGCGGTCTGGGATTTGGAGCGAATAAACCGTTATATTGTGATTTTGCAAGGACGCAAGAACGTTGTCGAAAGAGGTTTTGCTGCCTCGGTCAAGGCCGTCGCCGATCACGACGACCGCCGTTTTGCGCGTTCCCGGCATCAGCGGCAATAAAATTTCGGTGATCGTCGAGCCAAGAGCGTCGAACAGAAACGGGTTGCCTTTTTTGCGAAAGGTTCCGAGTGAAGCTTCCATTTTCTTGGCGTCGTCCGTCCATTCCTGGACGATCTCGGCCTTTTCGTCGTAGGCGAGGACGAAAAGCTGATCGCCGTCAAAAATTTCGTAGGCGAATTCCATCGTCGCTTTTTTAAGCTTTTCGATATCGGTCGGCAAGGTTTGCGAGTTATCGACGAGCAGGACGATTTTCGCGGGCGACGGGTCAAAGCTCAGATTCTTGATCTTTTGCTCGACGCCGTTTTCGTAAAGGTAGAGATTTTCGAGCTTTAGCGGATCGGTTTTGCCGTCGGTGCGCGATGCGGTCACGCTTAAGATCGAGCCTTCCAGATCTACGGCCTTAGAACTGTGACGCGATTGGGCGAATATGCCTGTAACCGCCGCTGCCACGCAAATGCTTGAGAGCAAAAATCTTTTAACCGTTGGGATCATCTTATTCTTTTTTCGCGGCGGTTTCCGTTTTTGGCGTACTCGGCGTATCGCTTTTAGGTTCGCTTTTGGTGTTTGATGCAGTATCTGACGCTGCGGTTGATTCGGTGCCGGAAGTTTTTTCGCTCTTTTCGCTTTTTGCTTCGCCGCCTGGAGCTTTTTTGGCGTAATCCGTTACATACCAACCCGCGCCTTTGAACTGAAAACCTGATAAGGACACCTGTTTTTCGAGCAAGCCTCCGCATTTCTCGCAGATCGTCAGCGGAGCCTCGGAGATCGACTGTCGTCTCTCAACGTGCGTTCCGCACTCATTACATCTATATTCGTAAATCGGCATAAAATTTCCTGAATCTATTATAAGCGAATTTGTCCGCGGATGATTGCATCAAAAGCGGTATTGAATTTAAAATCAAACAAAACTATGAGAAAGATTATAAATATTTTGATTTTTGCGGTTCTTTTACTAACGACAATTTCCGTTATTGCCCAATCCGACAAGCCGGCCGAGCTGAAAACGGTCGCGGTGGTGGATTTGAAACAGTATTCGGGAAAGTGGTACGAGATCGCAAAATACCCAAATAAATTCCAAAAAGATTGCGTCGGAAATACGACGGCGACTTACACTGTAAAGCAAAACGGCAAGCTCGAAGTGCTGAATCAATGCATAAAAAAGGACGGCAGCAACAGCGTCGCTAAAGCCGAAGGGAAGATTGACGATAAAACTACGAACGCAAAGCTGAAGGTGCGGTTTGCGCCCGGAGCGTTATCGTTCCTGCCATTCGTCTGGGCAAATTACTGGATCATCGATCTCGGCCCGAACTACGAATACGCCGTTATCGCCGAACCGAAACGCGAATATTTCTGGATTCTCAGCCGCACGCCGGACATGACCGACGCCGCGTATCAAAATATCCTGCGAAAGGCCGAAACAATGGGCTTCAATCCGGGAAAAGTCGAGAAAACGCCGCAGGGCGTTGAATCGATGAAAGGCGGCGTGATCGAGAAGCTATAGCTGGGAACGCAGGCACCCTGCCTGCCCGCGGAGTCCGCGAACGCGTTACGTTATCACATTCTCGTTCGTCGCTAAAAGTTTGTTCGCGTTGTAGCAACGCTCATGCAGGCGAGGGCGCCTGCGTTCCTTCACCAATTCGTCGCGGTATTTTTCTCGACTTCAACCATTGTTTCCGCTAAAAACCGTTCGGCGTCGATTGCGGCCATACAGCCGGTTCCAGCGGCAGTTACGGCTTGACGGTAGTAGGCATCTTGAGCGTCTCCGCATGCGAATACGCCTTCGACATTGGTCCGCATCGTCTTGCCTTCAGTGATCAGATAGCCGACGTCGTCCATATCGAGCACTCCTTTGAACAGGTCGGTGTTAGGTTTGTGGCCGATAGCGATAAACACGCCTTGTGTCGGGAAAACGCTTTCTTCTTTCGTTTCGCGGTTTAAGAGCTTTATACTTTCGACCCCGGATTCCTTTGTGCCGTTGATCTCCGTTACTTCGGTGTTCCAAATAACGTCAATCTTCTCGTGGTTCAGCACGCGATCCTGCATTATCTTCGAAGCGCGGAATTCGCTGCGGCGGTGGATTACTGTGACCTTTGTGGCAAACCGTGTAAGGAACATCGCCTCTTCCATTGCCGTGTCGCCGCCGCCGACGACGACGACCGGGCGTTCGCGAAAAAAGAATCCGTCGCAGGTTGCGCAAGCTGAGACACCGTTGCCGCCGAGGCCTTCGGGAACCGGCTCTTCGCCGGGAATGCCGAGCCATTTGGCGGACGCTCCGGTTGAGATTATCAGCGTATCCGCCCTTATTTCGGTCGTAATTTCGTCGCTGTCCTGGCTTTCTTTGCCGTAAAGTGTAAATGGGCGTTTCGATAAATCGACCCTATCGATCCAGATATTCATAAATTCCGTGCCGAATTTTACTGCCTGATCTCGGAATTCGTTCATCAAGATCGGCCCCATTATTCCGTTCGCAAAGCCCGGATAATTCTCCACGTCTGTCGTGATGGTCAATTGCCCGCCGGGCTGGGGGCCGTCGACCACGACCGGAGCAAGCTGCGCCCGCGAGGCGTAGATCGCCGCCGTCAAACCGGCCGGGCCGGAACCGAGAATCACTATTTTATGTTCAACCTTATTCATATCGGTCTTGTCTCTTTTCCATTAATATTTGAAATATTCGCTATGTTTATAGTATAACTATCGCGTGGTAAGTTAGTCGAATTTGAGGTAGCGCATCACTTTGAATTTTCAGAGGACATTGCGGTCTGATTTGTTCGTGTCTTTTTGTGTAATTTCGTGGTTTCAGTCTTAAATCGGGAACCGGAGACACAAAATAACACAAAATGACACGAAAATCTGATGAATTCTCAATGATTCGGTTTTAATAAGACATCAATTTACAAATTGATTCATAATCGAATTAGAACTCACGCGGTTTAGAGCAGTGGATAAGTGGGCGGACCGTTGTTTCCTGCGGATGGATGTTTGTAAAGTTTCCGTGTTAAACTGTTTTTGATTTGCCGGCCCCTAAACAAAAACGCTGAATGTTGACAAATATGCAGCCTCAATTCGAGGAAAAACGCTTTGCTCTCAGGATGGCCCTGCGCCTGCCGATCGTCGTATCCGGCCGAGCCGAAGACGGAGCGGCATGGAGCGAGCCGACGGAAACCGACGATATTTCGACGCTCGGGGCAATGTTCCAGCTAAATCAAAAGATTGAGCACGGCGAAAGCCTTTATATAAGGTCTCATCGTCCCGACGGAGTTCCGGTCGAGGTTAAGGCCAAGGTCGTCCGGCTTTCAGCGGCAAATTACGGCACGTCGCGGGTCGGCGTAGCTATTGTCGAGTCGAAGGACAGCTGGTTAAGATTGTTCGTCGCCTGGATCGCGGATGATAACGTCGTCGAAGGAATAGACGAATAGAGAAATCGCGGGCAGAAACGCGACTGTTAAGGGGCGTGCTACCATTTAACGGAGGCACGCTCCATAACTGTCGCGTTTCTGCCCGTACTACACTTATGCTGAATTATGAAACGATAACCGTCGAAAAACGCGGGAAAATTGCGGTTCTGATAATCAACCGTCCTGACAAGCTTAACGCCTTGAATCACAAAGTGCACGAAGAAGGCGTCGCGGCTCTCGACGAGTTGCGAAAAGATGACGAGGTACGCGTTTTGGTTATCACCGGAGCCGGCGAAAAATCCTTCATTGCCGGGGCCGACATCAGCGAATTCGCCGGGCAAACTCCCGTCACGCAGCGGAACACATTTCACGAAAAAACTTTTTTTAATACTATCGACAGCTTTCCGAAACCGGTGATCGCGATGGTAAACGGCTTTTGTCTCGGCGGCGGAAACGAACTGGCGCTTGCCTGCGACCTGCGAGTTTGCAGTGAGAATGCCAAATTTTCGCAGCCTGAAATAAATCTCGGCATCATTCCCGGTGGCGGCGGCACTCAGCGATTGACGCGCCTGATCGGTGAAGGCCGGGCAATGGAAATAATGCTTACCGGCGATATGATCGATGCTCAAACCGCTTTGAAATTCGGACTGGTGAACTACGTTTATCCGATCTCCGAATTGGAAGAAAGAACGATGGAACTTGCCGCGAAGATCTCCGAGAAGGCTCCAATTGCTCTTCAGTTAGCGAAGGAAGCCGTAAAATTCGCGTCGCGTTCGAACCTTGACGAGGGCCTGCGGCGCGAGGTCGATCTGTTTGCGATCTGCTTCTCGACCGAGGACAAAGAAGAAGGCGTATCAGCGTTTCTTGAAAAGCGAAAACCTGTATTCAAGGGCAAGTAGAGCAGGAATGCTTGACGCATAAGACTATTTTCGTTAAATTCAGAGATTGCTTATATTTCAAATTTTAGATCTAAGATTTGAAATTTATGCGGGGACGTAGCTCAGCTGGGAGAGCGCTGCAATGGCATTGCAGAGGTCAGGGGTTCGATCCCCCTCGTCTCCACCAATATTTAATAAAGGGTAAGTTCCGTGCTTACCCTTTATTGTTTTGGGCTGACCTCGTTCCACTTCTATTTCAGCATTTTTGGACTTTCAATAGGCAAAAGCAGCAAAAACAAATATGTCGTAATTTCCATATTTACTTCCGCAGGAAAAAAGTTTATCGTTAGTTCTTGGCTTCTTGCCAAACTATTCCACAACCATTCGATACTTGTAAATAGAATGAAAACGTACCAGTTTTATTGGTAGTTTTGTGCCCGTTTTTTACAAGTTTGCTTTCAACAACGAATGCTATTGAAGCAGTGGCCGCGATGAAGTTTATGGAGACCACTAAAATGCTGAATAAATTACAAACAAAAACCAAGTCGGAAACGGAAGACAGTTCAGAAATTGAGGGTCCCGTCTTTGGGCGCAAACTCGGATTGATCACGCGGCTCATCGGTTGTTCGCATAAAAATATTAGCCGGCCGTTTGTCGAAAGAGAGATTGGCTATAAAAGCTGCCTTAACTGCGGTGCAAGAAAGCACTTTGATGCTGAAACGTTTGAAAGCAACGGGAAGTTTTATTATCCTCCCGTAAATCAATTATAACTTCGGCAAGACGTAACCAAAGCAGAAAAGCCAACAAGAGTTATATGCTCCCGTTGGCTTTTCGTGCAAAGGTAGATGCGTAAGATATTTCTGCGTTAACTGCCTTGGCCTGCACTTCGCCCTTTATCGTTGACGGTTGGATCGCCTTCTTTCTTCAAAGAATTTGCCGTGGCGGAACCCGGCGTATCCAATTCGCCGCGAAGCGTATTAACTCGTTCGCCTAAATTCTGCTGTCTTTTCTCAACTTCCTGTTCGGCATCGACGTACTTGCCGAAATTATCCTGCCTTGTCAGATCCTGACGATTTTCATGCTCGTAATCTACATCGAAATCGCTGAGATAGTTTCGTTCGGAATTCTGCCTATTATTCAGCAGGTACATCAAACCCACGCCCGAACCTATTCCAATTAAAAGCGGCAATAGACTGCTGCCCGCAAATGAGCCAGGGCTTGTAACAGATTCATGCGAATGGCTATTACCACGAATGCTTTGATTCCGCGAAGGAGCAGATTCCGAAATTTCACGAATGACCTTATTCGTTCTGATCGGGTTTGTTCCTGATTGAACGACGTCTGCCTGAGCGATAATTCCGCAGCATTTCCCACTATCGTCCACCACTAAGACCCGGCGAATTTCTTTGTCTTCCATTACGCTAAAGCATTCTTCAACGCTCATTTCCGGCTTGACCGTCGATGGATTTGGCGTCATTATATCTGCCGCCTTCATATTAATCGGATTATGGCTTGCCGCAACCGTGCGGATGGTAATGTCACGATCCGTTATGGTGCCCACAGGCTTCATGTCCGACAGGCTGTTAATAACCGGGATCAGGCCGCAATCTTTCTGCTCCATCATTTGAGCAACTTCCTGCAGCGTCGACTCAGGCGTGCAGCATGCGGGATTCGGCGTCATTATTTCTTTCACTTGCATATCAAAAGCCTCCTTGAAAATAACAAAAATGTGCAGCGCATCAATACGCTTTGCTTCGAGCAAGTGACATGTGCAAATACTATTCCTTTGAATTTAAAAGTGAGATCTGTTAACTAAAATTTTCGGTCAATAAGAGCGTTCAATGCTGATCGGCCGTATAAATTCATCCGCGCCGCATCGGTAGCCGCTGACGCGTAAAGTCCGCCCCTTTTTTATAAGGTCACGGAAGACGGCTGCCCGGTTTCGGGCCGACAGCATCTCTAAATTGATTTGAATCGTATGGCGTTCGCGTTTGATCCGAAGTTCGAACCTTGATAACGGTTCTTCAACTTTTACTTCTTTCACCTTGCCCTTCAGATTGGCGGCAGTGCAGTCTTCCAGTCCGGATAAATTTGTAAGTCCGATCAGTTCGCCGTTTTCGGCATAGTTGGCGATAGCGAGTTGGGGAGTCTGGCCATATGAAGAATATGTCGATAAAATCAGCACAAAGAACAGCAATCCTTTCATAACGCCATATTATACTATTATACTGGTAAGCATTGTTGAAATGTAAGTTACAGGACGAAAAGGTAGTGTAGTAAATTTTTGGTTTTCCGGTTTTTGCGTTCTTCGCGGCTTTGATTTGCGTCTTTGCGTGAAAAAGAGGTTGCACGCAAAGACGCGAAGGTACGCAAAGCAAAACCGAAGAACACGAAGCAAGCTCAAATGTGAACTGGTGCCACAGTGTTGGGACACTGCCGACGAAGGAATATAAACTTTAACCAAGATTTTTCGTAAACATATACGGAATCATATCCACATTTACTAACGGAGTATTCTAATCCTAATATGACCACTAAGATCGCGAAAGCCTTACTATTCACCCTTTGTCTCGCATTGTCGCTTGTTTCGGTACCTGCCCAAAAGCCGGTCGGGAAGAGCGCGTTCAAGATCGATTATCAAAAATTTACTTTGCCTAACGGGCTCGAGGTAGTTTTTCATATCGATCGTTCCGATCCAGTGGTTGCAGTTTCGTTGACCGCGCATGTCGGTTCTGCTCGCGAAAAGGAAGGGCGCACCGGCTTTGCTCATATGTTCGAGCATCTGCTGTTTCTGGAATCGGAAAATTTGGGCAAAGGCGGTTTGGATAAGCTGAGTGCTAAGATCGGCGGTTCCGGCGCTAACGGCTCGACCAGCAGGGACAGGACGAACTATCTGCAAACCGTGCCGAAGGACGCCCTCGAAAAAATGCTGTGGGCGGAAGCCGACAAGC
>JANMSP010000255.1:0-4372 GCA_031389475.1 Pyrinomonadaceae bacterium | reverse complement strand
ATATATGGAAAAATATCAACTACAAGTACCGGTACAATTTTGCGAAAAGTGATAGAATTACAGCAACAGGGGGCTGATATTTTCTTTGGTGAAAAGAGCTTTGAAGTAGGGGACCTTATGCGCATTGATGACCAGGGCCGTGGAATAATAAATGTGTTGAGGGTAACCGAATTGCAGGACAGGCCAAAATTATTTTCCACCTTTATGTTGCAAATGATGGCGGAATTATACGCCGGTTGCCCCGAAGAAGGCGACCTTGATAAACCTAAACTGATATTGTTTATTGATTAGATTGTGACACGATTCCAGAAGAATTGAAAGCTGGTGTTGAATGTCAAGTAAACAAACGGAATTTTGTTTTTATAACAATTATAACATTTTCGTTGAATGTAGCCATTTGTTGTTGATGCTTGTGGCGCTGAATTTGCGGGTCAGAAACAAGAACTTGATTGAAATTTTAGTTTTTTACCTTATTCTTTCTTCCCTTATTCCTCACTTTGCGTCCTTCGCGACTCCGCGTGAAACTTCTTTCTAAATTTCCCCTAAATTTTCGTTCAACAAATCCCACACTTTTTGCAGATGCCTTTCCTCAACGCGGATGCTTCCTACCGACAGCCGCAGCGTGAACTTTCCGTTCAGTTTCGTATGTGAAAGATAAGCCTCACCCGAAACATTTATTTCACTCATTAACTTTTCGTTCAATCCGTCGAGGTCTTCCACACCTTTCGGACATGCGCGAAAACAGACGAGAGCGAACGGCAGCGGGGCGAGCATTTCGAAATTTTCTGAATCATTCACCCACGACGCGAACAAATTTGCCAGTCGGCAATGTTCCCGCAGGCGTGCGATCAAACCTTCGCGTCCGAAATAACGCATTACGAACCACAGTTTCAGTGCCCGAAAACGGCGGCCTAGCTGGATGCCGTAATCCATTCCATTTTTAACCGTGCTTTCTTCATTTGTCTTTAGATATTCGGGAACAAGCGAGAACGCGTCTTTCAACAGGCTTAAGTCTTTGCAGTACAAAATCGAAAGATCGAACGGCGTAAACAGCCATTTATGCGGATTAACGACTATCGAATCGGCCCGCTCCCAGCCTTTGAAATGGTGCCGGAACTCGGGAATGATCGCCGTCGCTCCGGCATATGCGGTATCGACGTGCAGCCATAGATTATGTTTCTCACAAATATCCGCAACTGCATCGACCGGATCGACGCTCGATGTGGAAGTCGTTCCGATGGTCGGGATAACGCAGATCGGCAAGAATCCGGCGGCAATGTCTTCCTCGATGGTTTCGGAAAGCTTTTCCGGGATTATTTCAAAACGCTCGTTAACCGCGATTTTAAGCAAACTTCGCTGCCCGAGGCCGAGCGTGATAACGGCTTTATCTATTGATGAATGAACATGTTCGGAGCAGTAAACACGCAATAAGGGCAGATCGGTCCGCCCGCTCATTCCTTCTTCGCGGATGTTAAGATTCGCCTTTTCGCGTGCGGCGGCGATGGCGTGCATGGTCGAAACCGATGCCGTGTCGTAAATAATCCCTTCGAAAAAATCGGGCAGGCCCATCATCTGCCGCAGCCAATCAAGCACGACATCTTCGAGTTCGGTCGATGCGGGAGCCGTTCGCCAGAGCATCGCTTTCATATCGAACGCCGCCGACAGCATTTCGCCGAAAACGCCGACGCTGCTGGTCGATGTCGAAAAAAGGCCGTGGAAATTCGGGTGGTTCCAATGCGTAACGGCGGGCAGGATCAGCTTTTCGACATCGCCGAAAATATCGCCGAAATCTTCGCCTTTTTCAGGAGCGGAAGCGGGTAGACTATTTTTCAGCCAATCCGGCTCGATCTGCGACAGAACGGGAAATTTCTCGATATTCTCGAAATAGTCGGCTATCCAATCGACTATTTGGTAACCGTGACGGCGAAAATCTCCGGCCGGCATGTCGCCGAATTTGTTGGGTTCGTTCGTGTCCATAATGGCAATTATTGCGGGCGGCATCATCGCGGCGATGATGGGCGATGTTATGCTTTCTACGTTTCGTTTCCCGCGATTATGTTAATAGGCGATGTCGCGAAAGCTGAAATATTCGAATCTATGTCGCCCCCGGCACCCGTTTTGGCGTCCCCGGGAATGATCTATGACGGCCTCCATAAATCTAAAGGTATTCCCTAAAATTGATATGCCAACACAACGCATTCATTGATACTTGGCGCGATTTTAACCGATAGAAACTCGACATGCTAACCGAATTAGGTATAATGACGTTTTGTATATTCAGTTAACAGAATTGTAAGACGCTCTCCGTCAGCAACTTTTCCTAAAAAGCGGCGTATAAAACCGGACGGTGTATTCTATTCCACATTCAAAGCCAAATTTAATCGAAGAGGTATCTATGACAAGAGTTTTTTTGAGCCTTACGCTGGTATTTTCAATTTTATTCACTTTCGGCTGCGTCGATAAGGGCGCTAACACGACAGTCGCTCCGACCGGCGACACCATCCGCGTTGGTGTTTACGGGGACACAACCGGAGCGACATCGAGTTTTGGAGTCTCAACGAAAAACGGCATCCAGCTCGCTTTTGACGAGATAAATGCGGCGGGCGGCGTCAACGGAAAGAAATTTGAAATGCTTTTTGAGGACGATCAAGGATCGCCGGAAAAGGCTAAGACCGTCATTTCCAAATTGATCAATCAGGACAAGGTAGTCGCGGTTCTCGGTGAAGTAGCTTCTTCGAATTCGCTGGCTGCCGCACCGGTTGCGCAGGACGCTAAAATCCCTATGATCACGCCATCTTCGACCAACCCGAAGGTAACGGAAGTAGGTGATTATATTTCCCGCGTCTGTTTCATCGATCCTTTTCAAGGCTCGGTAATGGCGAAATTTGCGTTCAATAGCCTGAACGCAAAAACCGCCGCCGTGCTCGGCGATAACAGTTCGGATTACAGCAAGGGATTGACGCAATTTTTTGAAGAAGAATTCACCAAACTCGGCGGACGCGTTATCACCAAGCAAACATACGCCCAAAAAGATCAGGATTTTAAAGCTCAGTTGACCCAAATGCGCGATCAAAGACCCGACGTCATTTACATCCCCGGATATTATGGCGAGGTTGCAATTATTGCGCGTCAAGCCCGCGAACTCGGCATGAATCAGCCATTGCTCGGCGGTGACGGATGGGATTCGCCTGAGCTTTGGAAGCTTGGCGGCACCGCTTTGACACCAGCGTATATCTCAAACCACTATTCGGCGGATAATCCGGCTCCTGAAATTCAAAACTTCGTTAAAACCTATACCGCAAAATTCGGAGCTGCTCCCGATTCTTTGGCGGCTTTAGCTTACGACTCGGCAAAAGTTTTGGCCGACGCGATCAAACGCGCCGGAGGAACCGACAGCGTAAAACTGAAAGAAGCGATCAATTCAACGAAAGGCTTTGCAGGGGTTACCGGAACTATTACTTTGGACGCGAGCCGAAACGCGGTCAAACCGGCAGTTGTTTTGGAACTAACGCCGGCTCAAAGCAAATTTACCTTCAGGGAAACCATCTATCCCGAAGGAATGACGCCGCCCGCAACCACCGCTATGTCGAATTCGAATACGATGAACTCAAACTCGAATATGAATTCGGCGGCTGTCACCAATACGAATACTCCTTCAAACGCAACTAGATAGTTTATAGGGTTCACTGAGGTTTATAGAGTTCGGAGAGTGAAAAATCTTCAACTCTATAAACTCTATGAACCCCTCAACTCTCTAAACTCACATATGGACACTTTTGTTCAGCAACTAATAAATGGCCTAACTATCGGATCGATTTATGCGCTGATCGCGCTTGGGTACACGATGGTTTACGGCATTTTGCGGCTGATAAATTTCGCTCACGGCGATATTTACATGGTCGGAGCGTATGCCGGATTTTTTATCGCGACGGCGATGGGCTTTGCCGCAAACCCTTCGGCGTTCGGTTTTGTCGTTACGCTCGTTGGAGCTATGGCGATTGCGGCGGCGATGGGAATGGCGATTGAGCGGTTTGCGTATCGGCCGGTGCGAAAGTATTCGAAAATGACGACGCTGATCACGGCTATCGGCATGTCGCTGCTTATCGAATACCTTTTCATTTTCATTTTTTCGCCGACGCCGCGTTCATTTCCGCAGCTTTTGCCTGTGGAAAACTTCTCGCTTTTCGGCAATGCAACGATCTCGACATCGCAGATTATGATCTTCGTGATCTCGCTGCTGCTAATGGGGCTGCTGCAGTGGATAATCTATAAAACCAAGATCGGTAAAGCAATGCGGGCAGTTTCGTTCAACATTACATCGGCAAAGCTGATGGGCATCAACACGAATTTCGTGATCGCGTTCACATTCGCA
>JANMSP010000149.1:0-5735 GCA_031389475.1 Pyrinomonadaceae bacterium | reverse complement strand
GCGGAATTCGAATGTGCGCCTTTCATTCGGAACGGACCGGGTCTTATGGAGACATTCCTTGAGTACATCAACGAGAGCAGAAACATAAGGCTTGGCGACAATTGAACCGTGATGGCCAGGAACCTCATGAATTTCCAGTTCAGCGGCAAGGCCTCCCCAGCCAAGCGTCGGATCGGGCACAATGCCTAACGGTTGGTTCGCGGCTCGAAAGAGCGTGATCTTCCCACCGTAGTAATTTGGGCGGTATAGATTATTGGCTTTTCCTATCGTATCTCCCACCGCAACATATTTATTCGGCAAGTCATTTTGGTCTTTAACTTTCGTATAAAATTTCCGAACTATTTCCTTATATGATTCACGAAATTTCCTTCGATATTTGAGTCGCACTTTCTTAAATCCGGCTAAAATGTATTTGCCCCGTTCTTCGCTTTGCAAGCCAGTAAGAGTGTCGCGGTAGTGTTGCATCCTCCGAGCGAACTTAAACATCCGCCATTTGAGCGCTGACGTTTCTTCCAGTAATTTTGGATAATCCGGCCCAAACGTGTCGAATAAGGCAAGTAGTCCGACAGACTCTCCGTTTTGGTAAAGCCTTCTTGCTATTTCAAAACCAAGAAAACCTCCAAAGGAACTTCCGCAAAGGTAGTAAGGACCGTTGGGCTGCACTGTCTTAATCTCTGAAAGATAAAACTCAGCCATTTCTTCAACGGTATCGTGCGGAACCTGCCTACCTCCGATTCGGCGAGCCTGAACTCCGTAAACGGGTTGCTCATTGCCCAATTGCTTCGCGAGATCACGATAGAAAAGAACATTTCCGCCACCGGCATGGAGACAGAAGAACGGCGGCTTCGATCCCCCGGACTGAATTAGAACGATCGACGATTCCCGTTGTTCCCATTGTCCTGCATCCAATATTTCCGCAATTGCTTTTATTGTTCCGGAAGTGAACAGCGTTGCTAGTGGAATGTCCTTGTTAAACCGATCCTCGATTGCACCAAACATTGTAATAGCGTGTAACGAATGCCCCCCGAGATCGAAAAAGTTGTCGTTAACTCCGATATTTTCGACTCCAAGCACGCCTGCCCAGATCTCGGCTAAAATCTTTTCTGTGTTTGTTTTGGGCAGATCGGTTGCATCCCTTTCTAGAATCAGGGGCAATGAAGGCGAAGGAAGTGCCGTAATATCAAGCTTTCCGTTTGTCGTCAAAGGCATTTTATCGAGTTTCAGGAATGAACTCGGGATCATGTATTCGGGCAAGGTTTTCTTAAGTTTCTGTCTTAAAGACGTCGGTTCAACCTTTGAATTCGAATTGCAGACAAAATAAGCGATTAGATTCTTATCCCCATTCATTTCATCGTGTGTTGTAACGACCACCTCGCTTACACCATCAATCTCGCCGATAGCCGATTCGACTTCGCCTAGCTCGATCCTGAATCCCCGTATCTTTACCTGCTTATCGATGCGGCCTAAATATTCGATATCGCCATCGGTTCGAAGTCTTGCTAAGTCCCCAGTACGATAAAGCCTTTGGTTGCCGCCTGTGTCGAACGGATTACTAATAAAACGTTCCGCCGTCAACTCGGGTCTGTTTAGATAACCTCTGGCGAGTCCGGGCCCTGCGACAAACATCTCGCCCGAGCCACCTTCCGGCACCGGCTGAAGATGCTCATCAAGTATATAGAGCTGAAGGTCCGGGATCGGCCGCCCGATTAAACTGCCGGAAGCTTGTTCGACATCTTTCTGCGAGATCTCTCGATAAGTTACATGCACGGTCGTTTCAGTAATTCCGTACATGTTAATAAGTTTCGGGGACGCAACCCCATGACGGCCGACCCAAGTACGTAGGCTCTTGAAGTCAAGTGCTTCGCCGCCAAAAATTACATATCTCAGGGCAAGCTCTTTACTCTGTTTGATCGTTTCGTCGGCCCTTATCAGCGCTCGAAAAGCAGAAGGCGTTTGGTTCAAGACGGTTACACCTTCGTCACACAATAGATTGTGAAACTCCATAGGCGATCTGCTCACTTCATAGGGAACCACGACCAACCGGCCACCGTATGCCAAAGCACCCCAAATCTCCCAAATCGAGAAATCGAACGCGAAGGAATGAAAGAGCGTCCACACATCCGTCTCGTTAAAATTGAACCAATGTTGTGTCGACTGCAGCAGTCGAGCAACGTTCTTGTGAGTCACTGTCACACCTTTCGGTTTTCCGGTCGAACCTGATGTATAGATCACGTACGCTAGATCGTTCGAATCGCTTGGAACATCTGCCTCCGTCTCGGACTCCATTTCGGTTTCATCCAATTCAGAATTGATGACGAACAATTGCGAGGAAAATGGCTCGAGCCTGGGTCGAAACGCTTCCTGGGTAATCACTATCTGGGCTTGCGAGTCGTTTATGATGTACTCAAGCCGGTCGTCCGGATATGCAGGGTCTAATGGAACGTAAGCTCCGCCGGCCTTTAGAACGCCTAAAATACTGACGATCATTTCCACCGATCTGTCGAGACAGATTGCGACAAGCACATCCGAGCTCACACCTCGCCAACGAAGGATTTTCGCCAAGGCGTTCGCCCGGTTATCAAGTTCACCGTAAGTGATGCTAAGGTTTCCCAGAGACACGGCAACCGCCTCCGGCGACCTATTAACCTGAAATTCAAAAAGTTTGTGAAGACACTCAGGCGGAAGAGATTGCGACATCGAGTCATCGCATTCCCGACGGATTACGGGTTTCTCAGTAAGTGCTTTTATCTGCAGTTCACGGATTGGAGCATTCGGGTTGGTAACTATGCTCTTAAGCAAGACTTGAAAGTCATCGAGCATTTCATTGATCGCGGGTTCTTCAAAAAGATCCCTGCGATATTCACAACTAACCCGTAATCCCTCGTCCCTATCGATCAAAAAGAAGGCCATGTCGGTCTGCGTTCCTTTTCGGTCAACACGGATCGGCGTAAAAGCGATGCCTGGAACGTGAAACGGTTGGATGAAGGCTTTTTGATGAATAAACAGAATCTGAAACAAAGGACTTCGATCAATTGATCTCTCCGGCTGTAGATCTTCGACTATCGCCTCGATCGGAACATCTTGATACGGTAATGTTGCGATTGAGCAGTCACGTATCCTGCAAAGCACTTCTTCAAAGGAAAGATCGCCGTCTAACTGAGTTCGAATGATCGTCGTGTTAACAAAACAACCAACCAAGTCCTCAATCTCAGGAAGGTTTCGATTCGCAACCGGCGAGCCTAAAACTATGTCTCTCTGATTAGTTTGACGGAACAATAGAATCTTGAACGCCGCCATAAAAGTCATAAATGGCGTTGCCCCTTGTCGTTTGCCAAGTTCCTTTAAGGCCTTAATCAGATTTCCATCTACCAGGCGTGAACAGATCGATGCTTCGAGAGATGGCGAAGCAGGTCGAGGCTTTGCGATTGGCAGATCGAGGAAGCGAGGTGCTCCCGCCAGACTTTCTCGCCAAAAACTCAGCTTTGCCTGAAAATCCGGTGTTGTGAACTGCTCTAACTGCCAGTTGGAATAGTCTCCGTATTGAATCGGCAATTCCGGGAGTTGCGGATCGATACCAGAAAAGATGGCTTCGTAAGCTATTCCGAGTTCACGCAGTAGAATGCCGAAGGACCAGCCGTCGGAAACAATGTGATGCATGTTTATCAGAAGCACGGATTCGGCCTCAGACATTACAAAAAGCGTACCCCTGAAAAGAGATCCACTCCGAAGCTCAAAGCTGCGTTTCACTTCTTCGCCGACCAGGAAATCGAGGCGTTCCTGGCGTTCAAAACTTTCAATCGACGAGAGATCCACAACCTTTAGTTGGAAATCCGAAGTCGAGGAAATTATCTGAACTGGTTGATTCTTGATCCGGTCGAAATTTGTCCGCAGTACTTCGTGCCGCATTTGAATATACCGCAGCGATTCTTCAAGTATTTCTTCGTCGACCCTACCTTTAATGCTCAACGCTATGGGTAGATTAAACGCCGAGGTTCCGGGCTGAAGGCGATCAAGGAACCAAAATCGCTTCTGTGCCGATGACATCGGAAAAACATAAACGTGCTTTCCATCCGAGTCGGATGACAGGGTCGGAATAGAGTCGTTAACGGAATCGAATTGTTGTATTGATTTCATAACCTCGTGCTGAGACTAAGCGTTATTTGTACCGTGTGCCGTCGAATGAAGACCAGCTAACGGGACAGCATTTCGCGGCACACGCTTGATACGGGCGGAATGATCGTTCGCATTGTCAAGCTTTGTCTGACTCATCTCTACGATGTATTTTATTTTTCGGTGCTCAAAAATGTCTTTTGGTTTTATGACGATGCCTGATTGCATTGCCCGGGTCACGATCTGAAATATCAGCAGCGAATCGCCGCCTAATTCGAAGATGTCGTCGGTGATGCCCACTCTGTCCAGACGCAGAACCTTGGCCCAGATTTCGGCTAGCGCGGCCTCTTTTTCGTTGGTTGGAGGATCAAACAGCCTATCCTGATTAAATGTCGCGGCGTCGGGCGCGGGCAGCGACTTGCGATCCACTTTGCCGTTGGGCGTTAGCGGCATTTCATCCATCATCACGAACGCCGCTGGAACCATATAGTCAGGCAGCCTTGCCGAGAGATACTCTCTAAGATCGGCCGATAGTTTTTGGCTGGAGAGCTTGTTGATCGGGTTGTTTCCATACTCGGCAACCGGTTTTGGCTGTTGCCTCTGACGCGGGCCGATAAAACTCTCCTCAACATTTTTCGGGCGAATAACGGCATCGAAAGTTCCGTTGGAACCGTTGCCAGAGTATCTGATCTCGGCAGCATAACCTGCTGCGTCAGACAGTTCCCATAAGTCTTCGGGGTGCAAGCCCTTGTCGGCCAACCGCATCGATTGGGCCAGTTCGGCTATGGTCTGAAGTTTCGTCCCGTTCGAAATAAGCCTTTGGGCCGCTACCTGATAATTGATTCGGGCGTTCGGAACATCGGCAAGGCAGACGATATCGGGCTGTCCGCTTTCGAGCATTTCACGCAGCCCCGCAAGATTCATCTCAGCGGCATCCCACGATCGCCACGGAGCAGTTTCGCCATGCGTTGTTCTCTCGCCGACGTGAAGCATTACATCGTAGTGATACTTCGTCGGTTCGTTATCGATGCGGCCGCGGCGAAGCTGAACGTCCACGGACCCGATCTCGGGAAAACGGTCTTCAAGCATAACAAAGTAATCCGGGTCGACCGTC
Source organism: Pyrinomonadaceae bacterium (assembly GCA_031389475.1). Taxonomy (GTDB): domain Bacteria; phylum Acidobacteriota; class Blastocatellia; order Pyrinomonadales; family Pyrinomonadaceae; genus OLB17. Next base: position 511 of record JANMSP010000149.1, on the reverse strand, counting down.
AACTCGCTTTCGATCTCCATACGCTTCCGTATCTTTTGCTTTAAATCGGTAATCGACAGAGTCGGCGTCGAGCGGGCGATGATCGATTCGGTGTGGTAGGTCTCCAGCAAGGCATAGTTCTGCACGTCGCCGATGTAGAGATTGCCGCCGGGTTTAACCAGCTTGAGAGCACCTTCGATCACGCGGTGCAGATAGTCCATGTTCGGAAAGTACTGGGCGACCGAGTGGATCACCACGAGATCGAATGACCTTTCTTCGAAGCCCTCGAACTCGTCCGCACGCCGGTGAAGAAGTTCCACCTTTTGCGGGTCGACGGATGTCCCGGCGAGCCGTTGGCTGAGGTTGTCCAGAACGACTTTGGAGTAGTCGGTGCCGACATAACGCGAACACTCCGGTGCCATGCTCAAAAGAAGCAGGCCTGTGCCGCATCCGATCTCAAGGACGCTGTCGGGTTTCAGGCTTGAAAGCCGATCGGTTACCGGTGTCACCCACTCCCGCATTTCCGCCTCGG
>JANMSP010000110.1:0-10629 GCA_031389475.1 Pyrinomonadaceae bacterium | reverse complement strand
ATTCATTTACTAACAAAACTCGGTGCAAAAGTCCGCGTTGCCGGTCCGAAACCGCTCGTCCCGAACGATTTCCAGCATCTTGTCGAACACGGGTTGCAGGTTTGCCCACATATCGAAGATGCGATTGAAGGAGCAGATGTCGTGATGATCCTCCGCATCCAGCACGAACGTCAGGATTCGGCCTTTTTCCCGACCTTACGCGAATACGCGATCCATTACGGCCTCACAAACGAACGCCTCAATCTCGCCCAAAAAGACGCCATTGTATTACATCCAGGCCCAATGAACCGCGGCATAGAAATATCATCCGAGATCGCCGACAGCTCGCGTTCACTGATTCTAGACCAAGTAAAATACGGCGTCGCGGTGCGAATGGCGGTTTTGTATTTAGCGACCGGCGGTTCTTTATCAAGCGGATAATTATATGAAATTGCTCATTGCAAACGGCCATCTCATCGACCCGGCCGCACCTGAAAATACGGGGATGAACGTCCTCATCGAAGACGGACGAGTTTCCGCTTGGCTGAAACATGGCGAAGCCGGACCGGAGGACGCCGAGGTTTTCGATGCCAATGGTTTGCTGGTCGCGCCGGGATTTATCGATATGCATGTGCATCTTCGCGAGCCCGGGCAGGAGCATAAGGAGACTATCGCGAGCGGCTGCGCGGCGGCGGTGGCGGGCGGGTGGACGAGTGTTTGCCCGATGCCGAACACGCAGCCGATCAACGATAACGCGGCGATCACGCGGTATATGATCGAGCAGGCCGAGCGGGCGGGGCTTGCAAATGTTTTCCCAATCGGAGCGATCACGAAATCTTCCGACGGTTCGGAGCTGGCGGAAATGGGCGAGATGAAGGCGGCGGGAGCGGTCGCCGTGTCGGATGACGGGCGGCCGGTACCGAATGCCGGGATAATGCGGCGGGCGATGGAGTATGCGAAGGATTTCGATCTGCCGGTGATCGACCACTGCGAGGACAAATCGCTCTCCTCCGGCGGCGTTATGCACGAAGGCCGCATTTCCCTGCTTCTAGGATTGAAGGGAATGCCCTCACTTGCCGAAGATGTTGATGTTGTTCGCGACATTCTTATTGCAAAGGTAACCGGCGCGCACATCCATATTGCCCACGTCTCGACAAAAGGAACCATCGAAGCCATCCGCCGTGCCAAAAACGAAGGCATCAAGGTCACCTGCGAAGTCACCCCGCACCATTTCACGCTGACCGATAACGCAGTGGAAGGCTATGACACCAATACAAAAATGTCGCCGCCGCTGCGGAGCGAAGATCATCTCGAAGCAATCCTTGAAGGACTGCGAGACGGAACGATCGACTCGATCGCTACCGATCACGCTCCGCACCACGCGGACGAAAAATCTCTCGAATATGACCGGGCGCCGTTCGGCATCACCGGACTAGAAACCGCCGTCGCCCTAGCGTTCAATGAATTGATCCAAAAAGGAATTATCGACTTAGTTCGCCTTGTCGAGCTGTGTTCTGCAAATCCCGCGAAGATTTTCGGGCTGAAAGACCGGGGAACCCTGAAGCCAGGTGCAATCGCCGATGTCACGATTCTCGATCCCGATCTAGTCTGGACTTACCGCAACGCAGTATCTAAGTCGAAGTCAAAGAATTCACCGTTCGATGGACGGGAATTCACCGGCGGAGCGGTCGCGACGATAGTTGGCGGAAAGATTGTTTTCAGAAGATAAGTTAATTGCCATCTCAAACCGGGAGTGATAATCAATGGTTTCAGTTCCGATGTGTGAAAACCCCGGTCGCGACCGCTCGCCTTTCTGGCATGTCATCTTGATATGAGAATTAAAAGCCTGCTTACCTTCTTATTTTTGCTCGCGTTCGCGGCTGTTGCGACGGCGCAAAACAAGAGCGTTTACACCGACCTACTTGACACTAAATGCAAAACGCTCGAATCGAATGCAGACGAAGGCGGTTCGTATCTAGGCGAATGCAAAGGTGTCGGCGGATTTAAGCTCCATATCCTGGAAGGCGATCTGCGACAATCTATAAATGTAATCACGCCCGCGAAAAAGACTTTCGATCTCGATCTTTGGCGGGCGTTCGGTGGCTTTTCGAGGGTTGGCCCGAAAGCCGAATGGCGGATGAAGAAAAGCGTGCCCGTCGCATTGATCGTGCAATTCAATGTAAGTGAGAACGCCGAAGATTCAAGGAAAACAACCTCATAGCTTATCGTGTCGAAAATATCTGAAAATAATGCGTGTATCGTCGGAGCGGTTCAACCCGGGAAAGATCAAGACGAGGACGCCAGAAAACTTGCCGATTCGGCATCCGCAAAATGCAAAGAATTTTAATTTTTCGCATCAGATTTGACACTGCCTAATGATAAGATATTCAAAATCTTAATTTTCACCCGGAGGACTCTGCTGAATGGAATTTCTTGCCGACCCTAATGTTTGGATCGCGTTTGCGACATTAACCCTGCTCGAACTCGTTCTCGGAATCGATAACGTCATATTCATTTCGATACTTTCCGGCAAACTTCCGGAAGAGCAGCGGGCTAAGGCGCGATACATAGGACTCGCTCTTGCACTGGTCATGCGGGTGATTCTGCTGTTCTCGCTCTCGTGGGTAATCGGTTTGACGGAGCCGTTATTTACCCTTTTTGATAAAGGGATTTCCGGAAAAGACCTGGTTCTGCTTATCGGCGGTTTATTTTTGATCGCCAAGAGCACGCACGAAATTCACGGCAGTCTCGAAGGCGAAGAAGGCCACGGCTCGAAAAAATCGTATGCCGGTTTCACGGGCGTGATTATTCAGATCGTACTGCTCGATATAGTTTTTTCGCTCGATTCAGTAATTACGGCGGTTGGAATGATCAGCACTACCTATGGCGATTTCGGTATCTGGATAATGATCGCGGCAGTCGTCATCTCGATCATTGCCATGATGCTGTTCGCCGGACCGATCGGCGGTTTCGTGCAGCGTCACCCGACGATAAAAATGCTGGCGCTTTCGTTCCTGCTTTTGATCGGAGTAATGCTCGTCGCCGAAGGCTTTCATCAAACGATTCCGAAGGGCTATATCTACTTCGCGATGGCGTTTTCCGTCTTGGTCGAGTTCCTTAACATGCGTCTCAGGAAGAAACCCGATCCGGTACATTTGCACACTGCATATTCGGAAAGCGGTGAAGCGACGGCGGTAAAAACCTAATTGTTGCGGGCCAAAGTCTGACCATTAGGGAGGGCTTTCTTCTGCATCGAGCTGAAGAAAGCCCTTACTCACGGTCAGGCTTCGGCAAAAGAATGAGGCGTTGAGAACTCCAGCTTGCCGCCGTTTTCCGGATGATGAAACTTTATTCTCCAGGCGTGCAGGCATAGCCGCTCGAATTCCCTGCCGCCTCGCTGCGTGTCGCCGACTATCGGATGGCCGAAGTGTTTGCAGTGAATCCGCAATTGATTCGTCCGTCCGGTAACCGGTTCGAGTTCAAGCAAACTGGTGTCGGCAAAGCGTTCTCTCACCCAAAACCGCGTTTCGGCGTGTTTGCCTTCCGGGTTTATGTCCCACATTTTAAGATCGGCGTAGCGACCGATTGGGCCTTCAATTGTCCCTGAGTCGGCTTCGACCACGCCTTCTACTAGTGCCAAATACCTTTTCTCGACGAGTTTGCGGTGAAAATGATCCGCAACGATTCGGTGTGCCCGCGACGTCTTAGCAACAACCATCAGCCCGGAAGTTTGCTTGTCGAGCCGGTGAATCAATCCCGCGCGAATAAACTTTGTGTTTCCGCTATTACCTTCCAGAACACCTTTATTCAGGTGATAAGCGAGGGCGTTTAAAAGCGTATCGCTCTGTTCGCGGTGTGACGGATGAGCGAGCATTCCGCACGGTTTATTCACAACGATCAAATGCTCGTCCTCGAACACGATATCAAGCGGCATTTCTTTTGGCCGCATCGCTGTCTGTTTAAGCAGGTCGAGTTCAATCTCGACAAAATCGTTTGCTCTTACCAAATATCCGCGATTTTCGAAACGACCGTTCACTTCGCATTTTTCAGTTTTGATAATGTCGCGGAGATACATCTTGCTCAACCCGTTAAACCGGTCGCACAAAAAATCCTCGAGCCGCCTTCTATGATCCCCGGATGTAATTTCTATCTCGAATTTATCGCCCACAAAAATAGTCTAACCTACCAAAACCGAATTTGATAAAACACGATACTCGGTTCATACTCGGAAAACTTTTCGAGGAAGATGCGGCATCTATTACATTTTTGTAACTTCATTATTACCGGGAAACATATTTGTATGACAGCGTAATCATCTGTTAAAATTCCCCATCAGCGAAAACGAAAATGACAGCGGGATTCCTGGATCTAATTTCCGATATTAATGGTGCGTTGATTCAGACGCACGACGTGCGGGCGAACATGCGTTCCGCGCTCGAGTTGATTCGGGCCGCACTCGATCTGTCATCGGCAATTATATTTCTGAAACTGCCGGACAGCGAAAAACTCACTATCGCGGCCGCGGCCGGCCTGGCAGCTTCCGATTTCCGCCGTATTGAGTCCCGAGTGGGCAATAGCATTTTCGAGAAGGTAGTTGAGACCGGGAAGCCCTTGACAACCAAGCGGATCAAAGACGATCCGGCATTCAGTTTTCTCGATGCATCTTCAAATTCCACGCTTTACGCCGTTCCGCTCCTGCTGGAAGGTAATTCGCTCGGCGTTTTGTCCGTTATTCTGGATGCAGACAAAAAGGATCACAATAAACTATTTTCACTTATCTCCTCAATGATCGCGCAAACTCTGCGGATCGAACATTCCATTCGCGGCGAACGCCAGAAGCTGATCGAAGAAAATTCTCATCTCAAACAGGAACTCAAGGAAAAACACGAATTCACGCATATCATCGGCACCTCGAACCCGATGAAGCATGTTTACGACCAGGTTACGCAGGTCGCCCGCTCGAATGCGACGGTGCTTCTTCGCGGCGAAAGCGGGACCGGCAAGGAGATGATCGCCAACGCGATTCATTATAATAGCCTCCGCAGCAAGCGACCGTTGATAAAAATAAACTGCGCCGCTTTGCCCGATACATTGATCGAATCCGAGCTTTTCGGCCATGAAAAAGGAGCATTTACCGGTGCCGACAAGTTTAAAAAAGGCCGCTTCGAAATGGCCGACGGCGGGACGCTTTTTCTCGACGAGATCGGCGACCTTCCGCTGCAAACGCAGATAAAACTGCTTCGGGTATTGCAGGAACGCGAATTCGAACGTCTCGGCGGCGGCGAAACTATTCGCACCAATATTAGACTGGTTACCGCTACAAATAAAAACCTCGAAGACGCGATAGCAAAAGGCGATTTTCGCGAAGACCTGTATTACCGTCTAAACGTTTTCACTATTCATCTGCCGCCGCTGCGTGAACGAAAATCGGATATATTATTACTTGCCGAGCATTTCCTCGAAAAATACGAGATCGAGCATGGCAAACGAATCCGCCGAATATCGACGCCGGCCATCGATATGCTGATGAGCTATCATTTTCCCGGGAATGTCCGCGAGCTTGAAAACGCGATCGAACGGGCCGTGCTGGTCTGCGATGCAAACGTCATTCACGGCCACCACCTGCCGCCGACGCTGCAAACGGCCGAGATTTCCGGCACTGTAACTAATGCCACCCTGGCTTCTGCTGTCGAGGCGTTCGAGCGCGGCATGATTCAGGATACGCTGAAATCGACCGGCGGAAACGTTGCGAAAGCCGCTAAAACGCTCGATTCCACAGAAAGAATATTGGGCTATAAGATAAAGAAATACGGAATTGATACAATGCGTTTCAGAAGGCAGAAGCCTGAACGTTAGGGAGGGCTTTCTTAGCTTTGGCGGTTGGGAGTAAGTAAAGAAAGATAGCCCCGGTCGCTACCGCTCGCGGTTCTGACAAGAAACTGCCTACAGCCAAACTTTAAGAAAGCCTCCCTAACGGTCAGGCTTCTGCCGTAATTAATGACTAAAGCCGAATCTATAATTCAAGACTTACCCGATCCTGATTCAGCGCTGCGGTTCCTTACGTCGCTAGCAGAAAAGCATCGCTCAAAGTCCGACCGGCTTTTGAAGAACGACGCTTTACTATCGGATGTGCTGACACTTGTTTCGTTCAGCCCGCTGCTTGCGACGACGCTCTTGCAGAATCCTGAATATCTCTGGTGGCTCGACCGCAACCGCACCGGTTCCGGCGTTCGCAATAAATCGGAGCTGCTCGAATCGCTGGCCCGTTTTTTCCTAACAAATTCGCAGGTCGAGCCGCACGTTTTGCTTGCACGCTTTCGCCGCCGCGAATTGCTGCGGATTTTTCTCAGCGACATTCGCCGCCTTTCAACGATTGCCGAAACGACCGAGGAAATATCGAACCTGGCGGACGCAATTCTCGAAAACGCTCTACGGCTGGCACGGCAGGAACTCGACAACCGTTACGGGCCACCGCTTGAGATCGATGGCAAAGGCCGCGAAAAACCTGCCGAATTTTGCATTGTTTCACTGGGAAAGCTCGGTTCCTGTGAGCTCAATTACGCTTCGGATATTGACCTGCTTTTCATTTACTCGAGCGAAGGATCGACTTCCGGCAGCGGTACGCGCGGTCAGGTCACAAACCGCGAATACTTTGTAAAGCTCGCTGAAACGATCTCAAAATTCGTCGGCCGGCAGAGCGGTGAAGGAGCCGCCTATCGAGTCGATATGCGGCTGCGCCCGCACGGCCGCGTCGGATCACTCGCCATTTCCGTTCGCGATACGATCACCTATTACAATACCGAGGCCGCCGATTGGGAGCGCCAGGTATTGATCCGTTCGCGTGCCAGTGCCGGTGACGCGAGCCAATACAAAAAGTTTTTTGCCGCTGTCGAGAATGCCGTATTTTCGGTAGATCAAACCACACAAAATGCGCTGGCAGGCGTTCGCAGGTCGAAAGAAAAGATAAATTTCGAGAATAGTACTCATCGCGGCTATGACGTAAAGCTAGGTAAAGGCGGCATCCGCGAGATCGAATTCATTGCTCAGGCTTTGCAGATTGCATATGGCGGGCGCGATAAGTGGCTCCGTGTTTCGCATACGCTGAAAAGCCTCGCCCGCCTAACCGATCGCAAACTCATCAGCGCAAGCGAGCTAACCGGGCTTTTCGATGCCTACGAATTCCTCCGTCACCTCGAACACATCCTGCAAATGGAGAACGGTTTGCAAACGCATGCCGTGCCGGACGATCCGGAAAGGCGATTATTGGCCGCAAAACGGATGAACTATTCGGGAACGATTGATTTCGAAGCGGAGCTATCGGCTCACACGTCTAATGTCAACCGCATTTTCGTCCGGGTTTTTGGCACAGCGGACAATGAACCGGTTTATAACGAAGTATCTGAAACCGAAATAGGAACGGATATTATCGAGCCGTACAAGGACGCCGAAACACTTCCGCCGCAGCTTCTGTATTCGCTGCAAAAATCGGGCGTTCGTTTTAAGGATCAGCCCACTGTAGCCGAACGCATAAGAAAACTGATTGAAACCTCGCCGCGTCTGGCCGATACGTTCGCGGCAAATCCGTGGCTAATTAAAAACATTCCGGAAGATGCAGGCGAGTTTGCGGAAAATAACTTCGAACAGTTCCTGGCGGATTCGGTTCGAATGGAAAAAGGCTTTCGCAGACAACTGGGTGTTTTGCGTCGGGAATTCTCACGGCTTCTGCTCAAAATTACTGCCTTTGATGTATATGGGAAACTTTCACTGAAAGAAGTCAAGAATCTTCAAACCGTTTTGGCTGAGGCAAGTATAAATGCCGCGTTTTTGATAGCAAAAGCCGAACTCGAACGGCTTTATAATATCAGCATCGGAGATCTCGGCCTTGCGGTCCTCGCGCTGGGGAAACTCGGCGGCGGAGGCATCGATTACGATTCGGACCTGGACCTTGTTTTCGTTTATGACGAGGCCGCCCCGATTCCTGCCGCAAACATTCTGCATTCGGAATTTTACGGCCGCGCCGTCGAAATAATCGTTACCGCGCTTTCAAGTATGACTCGCGAAGGAAGTCTGTACCGCGTCGATCTCCGCCTGCGGCCGCACGGCAAAAACGGCCCGACGGCAATCTCCAGGACGGCGTTTCGCGAATATATGCGGAATGAAGCGGCAATTTGGGAACTGCTCGCCTATGTAAAAATCCGCGGCGTCGGCAGCGATCTGGCAAAAACGATTGAAACGGAGATCAAAATGGCTATCCGCGAGCGTGCGGCAAATCTTGAAGTTTCAAACCTCGCCGAAGAATCCCGCCGCATTCGTACGCAGCTCGAAAAAGAAAAGTCGGCTTCACGACGCGGCGGCGAAGTAGATATTAAATTCGGTTCCGGCGGAATGCTTGATGTGTATTTTGCTCTGCGGTATTTGCAGTTGAGAGACGATAATCCCGATGATGAAAATAGTCGCTCCACCACTCAAATGCTTAGAAAAATGCTTGAAAAACAATCGTTGTCGGAATCTGATCACGAAGCTCTGTCTGCCGGATACGAATTCCTTTCGGCTCTCGATCATAATATTCGCTTAACCGTCGGCCGATCAACTCGACTGCCGCTCGCCAATCAGAATGCTCTGCGTATAATCGCACGACGCATGAATTTCGAATCACACGATGAATTAGTCGAAATACTCACGATTCAACGCTTAAATATTCGCGCTTCGTACGAAAGCGTGATGGTTTCCCAAAACGCGGAGTGGCATTAACTTCCCGGTATTGCTAAATTTCGCGATCCAGTGTTAAATGTCTAAGTTAATCGATGCCCGTGAAACGTTTCCCGGCATCCCACACCGACCACACCCTAAAGGAGAATTTATGAAATTTGTTTCACTAGCATTAGTGTTTTGTCTGCTCGCGATCACAACGCCATTCGCACTAGCCCAAACGACTGCCGCACCGATTGCCGAGGCAGCCGCCCAAACTCCAAATGAACCGCTTGCCTTCGGTCTTCAGGACGGAACACCGCTCAAACTTCGCATTAACCGGAATATGTCTTCGGCCGATGCAAAGACGGGCGAAACCATTGATTTTGAAGTATTGGAAGACGTTAAGTTCGGCGAGATGATAATAATCCCGCGCGGATCGACAGCGCTCGGAACCGTTACCCGCGGCAAGCCGAAAGCCAGGATGGGAAGAGGCGGCAAACTCGATATAAATATTGATTCCGTGCGGACGGTAACCGGCGAAAAGATCGCATTACGTGCAATCAAAGAAGGCAAAGGAAAAGGTTCCACCGGAGCAATGACCGGCGCAATCGTTGCCACCAGCATTTTGTTTTTCCCGGCCGCTCCATTCTTTCTTTTTATGAAGGGAAAAGACATCAAAATTCCAAAGGGAACGGAGATTACAGCTTATGTCAACGGCGACTCGGCTCTAGAAAAAGATAAGTTTATTGCATTCTACAATCCTCAGACGTTAAGCGAAACGGCTTCGACGGAGGGTGCTGGAATGCCTAATTTGATGATTAAGTCCAATCCCGACGGAGCCGAAATTACAATCGATACGGTTTTTGTCGGCAGCACGCCCTCCTCATTCCCACTCAAAGCGGGCGAGCACAAGATCGTTGTAAATAAAGCGGGTTTTCAGACCTGGGAACGAAATATAACGCTATTGCCTGGAAGCAATATTACCCTGGATGCATCGCTGGAAAAGAAGCCTTAGCTTTATCTAGGCAATCTTATTTTCAAATTTGCATTCCTCAAACCAGCACCGCTCGCATAAGCGGTGCTTTTTTCGTTCTTCTAATGTATATTCGGCCGACGCAGGGAGGCGTTCGGCGAGCATTTGCTGTTCGGCGGTGAGTTCGGTCCACGTTTTCATTCTCGAAAAATGACAGTTCGGGCAGGAATTTTCTTGAAAACTATTCATTGCGTTTTTGCGTTTAAGTAAATTAAGTTTAATATTTTACAATTGTTTTGAAAATCTCCCGTATCCGGATCGAATAGCTAACAAATGAAAACTAAAACCTTTTTGCTCGCCGCAATCTGCTGCCTGATGTTCGTCTCTTTCCTTTCCGCACAGACGGAAGAAAAATTCGATTTCTACACACGGGGCGAATACCGCCAGAACGTGCCGCGTCCACAGACGAGCTTGCGGTTCGACGTCGGCGACCATCACACGACATACGCCCAGATGGAAAAGGTCGTCGATGAAATCGCCAAAGCTTCGCCAGACCGTGTAAAACTATACGACATCGGCCTGACGAACGAACACCGGATGATGCGGATCGTCGCAATATCATCGCCGGGAAACATCTCCCGCATTGATGAGATCCGCGCAAACGTCAAAAGGCTGACCGATCCGCGAACGACTTCCGCCGCCGAGGCCGCCCAGATTGCTCAAAACACACCGTCAATCGCCTGGATGGCGTATACGATTCACGGCAATGAATCTTCGTCATTCGAAACGATGATGCAGGTCGTTTACCAGCTTGCCGCGTCTAACGAACCGGCAACGCTCGACATTCTCAAAAATAATGTTGTCCTCGTCTTGACCGGCGAAAACCCCGACGGCCACGAGCGTTTTGTCACTTGGTATAACTCGGTTGCTATCGGCAGCCCGGACCGCAATGCTATAGAGCACCGCGAGCCGTGGAGCATTTACGG
>JANMSP010000020.1:0-2722 GCA_031389475.1 Pyrinomonadaceae bacterium | reverse complement strand
CTATCACGCGGCCTGCATGATCGCTGACCGGCGACATCTGTATTTCAAGATTAATCGCATCGCCGCCCTTCATTAGACGAACGGTTTCGAAAAGCTCAACGATCTCGCCGTGCCGGATCTTATCGATGTTCTCGAGCAGTTGCACGAAATCTTCCGGGAGCGTCAGCATCGTAAGCGAATGGCCGACCGTTTCGGCGGCCGTGTAACCGTATAGTTTCTCGGCGGCCGTGTTCCAGGTTGTGATGATGCGGTCGAAATCGATGGTGACGATAGATTCTTTTGAAGAGCTAACGACGAGGCCGAGAAACGACAGCTTCTTTTCCGCGATCTGCAGCCTTTCGATCAGCTCGTGCTGGCGGACGGACGAAAGCAGCAGCTCATCGTTCGTATTACGCAGCTCCGCTTCGTATTCGAGGTGGGCCTTCTGTCCATTGGCTGCGTTGTCAGCTTTCATCGACATTATTTATTTCTCAGGCGGATTCGGTCGGCACGGTCTCGGCATCCGTTAATTCTTCGGCCTTGCGCTCGCGGCTGGCGTGCACCTTCTCCGTCCACTTGACGATCAGGCGGCGGCGGGCTTCCCCGACCTCTTGTGCAGCGTCTTCCGGTTTTTCACTGACCTTTTCGGTCAACAGCTTGTTCTTGTCGATGAGACCCTTGAGAGATTCATTTTTCATGTAGATTCCACTTTAGTAATAATTCCCTGCCGTGTCCATTGTTTTATGCACGGAATCGATCCGCGAAAGCCACCGCCACCGTCGGCCAGCCCAGCGACCCGACGTATGTGACGGTAAACCCGTGAATAGTGGATAGTGGTTAGTGGTTAGTGGTAAGTTAAGAAAAGACCGTCCTACTCTTCACTAACCACTCACCACTATCCACTCACCACTATCCACTCTCCGCCTCAAACTGCTCCAGATCTTCCTCAAACGTATTCGGCAGATCACCCGATTCATAATTCCACGGGCCGGGAACGCCGCTGGTCAGGCCGCGATAGCCGCGAATCGGTTTACCGACATCGATGCCTTTTGACGTAACGCGGTATTCGACCATGTCTATGGAATGCTCGCTGCGCCGCATCTTGACGACCATCAGCATCCGTCGAAGCTGCCCGTTTATCGAAACATACCGCAGCCGCAGGATTTCGTCCGAGAGAAACGACACCGTAAAATTGCTGAAGTTCATCGACGTAAAACTGTCGATGGTTTCCACCGTGCTTATCACCGTCACGCCGAGCCGCGTAAGCGCCCCGATCATCCGGTAGAGCGATTCGCGAAAGTCCTGGCGAAACGCCGGAGCGAGCGCCAGCTCGAAACCGGCCAGCGAATCGATCACCAACCGCTTGCAGCCCAACCCTTTCACGGCATTGACGATCTCATGCACCGTCTCATCCACCGACAGGTCGATCGGGCGGATGTACATTAGCTTCAGGCTGCCGTCCTTCTGCGGCTTTTTGAAATCGAAGCCGAGTTTGGCGGCGCGCTGTTCGTACTCGGCGGGAAGCTCCTCGAACATCGCGACGATTCCAGGCTCGCCGTTCTTCAGCCCGTCCGCGATAAACTGAGCGCCGATCACCGTTTTGCCCGAACCGGTCGGGCCGGCCAACAGTACGCTGTCGCCTTCGGGAATGCCGCCGCACATTAGTTCGTCGATCCCCGCGATGCCCGTGGAAAGCCGCCGCTTGCCCTTGATATGAGTCTTATTTTCGGTCAGCCCGAACGTACGCGGGAAGGTTTGCAGGCCGCCGTCGGTAATACGGAACGTGTGCATTCCCGGCACCGTTTCCTGACCGCGCATCTTGACGATCTGCATCTTGCGGACGATCGAATTCCGCTCGACGCTTTGGTAAAGCCAAATGAGGCCGTCGGCGACCGTGAACACCGGATTGTCGCGCAGCTCGCCCGCGTCGTATTCGCCGATCAGGAACGTCGTCGCCTGCCAGCTCGTCAGGTGAAGCGCGAGCTTTTGGACGAATCCCTGAAGCTCAAGCTCGGTTGCACCGGCCTGCGCCCGGCGAACCACCGTGCGAAACGAATCGACCACGACAATGCCGGCGTTCGAAGACTCGACCTCCGAAATGATCGCGTCGAGCACGGCTCCGAGATCGTTATCGAGCACAAGCTGGCTGAGATTTATAAAGCGGATCGCTCCGTCCAGCATCTTCTCGTCGAAAAAGGCGAACTGCTGCTGGTAGCGCAGCATCTTGATCGCCGGTTCGCCGAGCACGGTGAAATAAAGCGCCGGATTTTCTTTTGTGGCGTTCGCGAAGATGATTTGATGGGCTAATGTCGTCTTGCCGCACCCGGGAGAACCGGCGATTATGTTAAAAGAATATTCAGGCAGCCCGCCGCCGAGGATCTCGTCAAGCCCGGCAACGCCGGTCGGCATCTGCTTTATCTTGACAGTCTTCTTTCTGTTCTCTTTTCCCTTGGTCATAATTTTATTCTCATATCAGTACAGGGAGCGATAGCGACGGGGCTTTTCTCTTGTCAGAACCGCGAGCGGTAGCGACCGGGGAACCTAAAGGATAAAGTGGAAAGGATAAAGGATAAAGTAAGAGCGTCCTGATTATTCATTTTTCCTTTCTCCTTTATCCTTTATCCTTTCAAAGAACCCCAGTCGCTACCGCTCGCGGTTCTGACAAGCTGTCATTCATCATCCGTCACCACATCCGGCCAGGTCTCGCTTACAAGCCGAAACGCGATAGGCTCGCCGACGAAGG
>JANMSP010000063.1:0-4338 GCA_031389475.1 Pyrinomonadaceae bacterium | reverse complement strand
GGCCATCACGTTACAGTAATCGACGACCTTTCGACCGGACGTTATTCAAACATCCAGCATCTGGAAGGTAATGCAAATTTCCGCCTCGTGATAGACACCGTTTTAGACGAACCGCTGATGGAGGAATTGATTCGCGAAACCGATCATGTCTATCACATGGCGAGCGCGGTCGGCGTTCGGCTTATCATGGAACAGCCCGTAAAAACGATCGAAACTATTTTTCACGGAACCGACGTCATCCTGAAATTCTGCTCACGCTATCGCAAACGCGTGCTGATACCGAGTACATCCGAAGTTTACGGCAAGGGAGCCTCGATTCCCTTTAGCGAGGATGATGATCTGCTAACCGGCTCGACCGACAAGCACCGCTGGGCATACGCCTGCGCCAAAACGCTGGACGAATTTCTAGCGCTTGCTCACTATAAAGAGACGCGTCTGCCGGTTGTCGTTGTACGCCTTTTTAACACCGTCGGCCCGCGTCAAACCGGACAATACGGCATGGTCGTTCCGCGTTTCGTTCATGCGGCAATTAAGAATGAAACAATCCAGGTCCACGGCGACGGAACACAGCAGCGGTGCTTCGGGCATGTGCTGGATGTCGTTGAAGGATTGTCGAAACTTCTCGATTCGCCGGAATGCTTCGGTCAGGTCATAAACCTCGGCAATAACGAGGAGGTTTCGATCAAACAACTCGCCGATAAAGCGATCGAAGTGACAGGCAGCACCAGCCAAATTCAGTATATTCCCTATGAAGAAGCTTATGGCGAAGGCTTCGAAGACATGCGCCGCCGCGTCCCGAATCTCGAAAAAGCCAAGAGATTGATCGGCTACCAGCCAACCCGCAGCCTTAATGACATCATCAATGATGTGGCGGGTGAATTTAAATCGAGCTCTGCAAGTGCATGAGTGTCAGTACGACCTCCGCTACCATGTGCATGCGAATAAAATTATTTAATTTATCAATCTTGCTTCTGTTTTCCGCCTTCTGCTTGGCATCCGCTGCCCTCGCTCAAACAGGTGGCGTCAAGGGTAAGGTCAGAACTAACGGCGGCGACGGCATTGCCAATGCCGCGATTATCATCCGCCAGAATGAAAAGGATATAAAGTCGGCTAAATCCGATGCGAAAGGCAATTTCGTTATCAACGGCCTCGCCTCCGGCAAATACACCGTCGTTTTCGATGCTAAAGGCTATAGTTCCGGTATTCTTTATAATGTTGAAGTTAAGGATAAAAACACCCGCAATCTGGGCGACCGGCGTATTTTGGGTGTCGATAACGGAAGTCTTGTCATTGTTATAGGAAGTGTTTTTTATCGCGAAGGGACGAGCGTGACGGGTGCAAAAGTCGAGATTGAGCGGATAAACGCGGATGGTTCGACCAAAAGTCTTGGTAACGGTCATACCAGTGTCAGCGGCGAATTTACATTCCGCTACCCGGAAGGAATGTCGAAACTCCGTGTAACCGCGAAGTTTAAGGGAGCAACCGGTTCAAAGGATATAGAGGTGGACAACGCCGCGATCTATCGATTAGCTATTACCCTCGACTTGCCTAGGACGGAAAAGTAAAGGTAACGCAGGCGTCCTTGCCTGCTCGCGGAGTCCGCGAACGCATTAAATTACCGTAAATCTAGCTACCAGCTAAAAGTTTGTTCGCGTTGAAGCAACGCTCATCCGGACGGGGGCGTCCGGGCTCAACTAGTTGATCGTCTCCGAAACCTCATCCGCTAGTCTCATTTCCTCTACATTTCCGGCATCCGCAACGATCAGCGGAAATTCTTCGAGTAAAATCGTATTTGCGAATGTCTGCACCCAATATGTTCCGGATGTCGGGAACACTACATTCACAAAAAAGCTGACATTATCGGTAAACCCGCCCGGCACCAGATCGATTCCCGTCGGCTGCGATGTGACAATCGTAGTCATTTTGTCCGGCGTCAGAATACGCACTTCGGTTTGATGCGTTCCTTCGCCCATCCAGTGATTGATAACGGCGAATTTGATCAGCGAGACAGGCAGTGTCTCGACCATAATGTTTTGAAAAATGCCCATAAGCGAGATTTTGTTGCCCATCTCGATCCGCACATCATCGCACATCAGTGTGTAGATTAGTTGTAAGTTTCCAGTATGCATCTTCTTGTCAGGACCACCTGCGGTAGCTGGCGGGCTTTGATCTTTATCTGCTCAGGGAAGAAGTTTCCCCACCCGCTACCGCAAGTGGTACTGACCCGATCGTTTTATTTTGCTTAATGTACGATTTTTACTTTTCCGCTGGCTATGGTCAAGGTTATAATTAACTTAAGATTTTAGATTTGCAATCTTAGATTGATCCGGCCAACAAATTTTACTTGGCTGTTAGAGAATTTTCTTTTCAATTTGAAATGTGGAATTTGAACCTTGAAATCACAAATGCTTTTGTACGCCCTTATATGTCTTTGCCTTTCCCTCGCTGGTGTTGCCGGTCTGCAGATGATGTATATGTTCTACATCGACCGGCTCGATAAAGAGCGGAAAAAACGCGTCCGCGATCTCGAACTGCAGTGCAAATCATTGACTCGGCGACTTAAGGAAGCGGAAGACCGGATCGATCTGCAAAACGGAATGCTCACGAGTTTCGGTTTGGAATCCGGCGAAGAAGAAACCTGGGCTGATGTCCTCGATGAACGATAATTTAGCGGGCAGAAACACTAATCGAAAAATTCCACAACCGTCGCTCCCCAACCGCCTGAAAATTCATCGCCGGACTTAAAATCTTTTACAAAACCGATCTCGCTCAGCAGACTCCGAACAGTCTCGCGCTGAACACCGATACCCTTGCCGTGAATGATCCTTACAAACCTAAACCCTTTGCCGCGAGCCGCTTCTAAATAAGCCAACGTCACCGCCTTCACGTCCTTCGGCCTGAAAGCGTGAAGATCTATCGAATCGCCGATCTCGAGTTCAACCGGCTCGGGGAAAGGATTCTGAAGATCAATCTCATGGTTTTCATCCATAGTCTAATGTCAGAACCGCGAGCGGTAGCGACCGGGGTTCTTTGAAAGTGGAAAGGATAAATAAAAAATCTGGATCGTCTACTTTATCCTATATTCTTTGCTTGTTATTCTTTTGGTGCCCCCGGGTCGCTACCGCTCGCGGTTCTGACCCTTAATGCCTCAAATTACTTAATTCTTGCCTGCTGATACTGCGCTATATCCTCAGGTGGAGTTACCTTCACACGGTTTTTATCCTTGAATACGACAAAGCGTTTGGCGTCCATTCGGCCTTCCGGGTGTCGAATCTGCACTGTAAACGTTTTATTATCGCCCTGACCCTCGACCTTGAGCGGGAGCGAGCCCCAGACCTCTCCCGACGTTCGCCAGACCGTAAAATAACTTTGATCGTATTTATCGAATGCGAAAACCGTAATTCCGTCAAAATCGGGCTCTGCACCATCGATCGGCTTCGATTGATTTGAGCGGGTGAGAACCACCCAGTTTCCCGGCGTCGACATGCGGTCGGTCGATACGATCTTGTCGGCTGCGTCCGTATCTAATCTTTGCCAGCCGACGAATTTCCGGTTATTTGCCTGGTAAAAAACAATGTCGGCCGGTATCTGCAGTTCGACCTGCCTGCCGAAAAGCCATCCCGCCGGCGCCGGCGACACAGATGGGTCAAGCCGAACCTGATACCAAATGTCGTATTTATCCTCGATCTTTTCAGGTTCGCCCTCTTTCGCGGCCTCGATCTCGGCGTTTTTGCTTGTCTTTGCCTTCTTTTGTTCGCCCTTTGCCGCGTCGTCAACATCCGGAGCTTCGGCCTTCGGAACGAATTTCCAATCCATTATTTCGAACGATTTGCCGTTGCCAAGTTTGAACAGGATACTTTCGGGCGTCATATCCGGTGCGAGCCTCAGATTCGATGCCGCCCGCAGCGTGCCTGCGGCTTGCGGTACCTGATTCG
The DNA here is from genome assembly GCA_031389475.1 of Pyrinomonadaceae bacterium. Classification (GTDB taxonomy): domain Bacteria; phylum Acidobacteriota; class Blastocatellia; order Pyrinomonadales; family Pyrinomonadaceae; genus OLB17. The sequence continues at coordinate 403 of JANMSP010000063.1, read as the reverse complement.
CGTATTCTTCAGCAAGCTTTTGCGATTTCTCTAGCGTGTCGTTCGTTATTACGTTCTGCGCCTCGATCCAGCCCTCGGTTTTTGCTTCGTCCCTCGCCCGGACTCTTAACCACAAGACCTTTTCGAAATCGACCTGATCCAGCACATCCAATCTTTCACCGAGTTTGACCTCAAGCAGGTCCGCCGCCACGACCGCGTATGAAGTGCGAATCTGTGCCGTTTTCGCGATAACAGTGGCCGTATCAGTGGTTCCGAAAATAGTTGAAGCCGTGCCGCCGAACATTTGGCATCCGAGCTGCATTCCGGCAACAGATAAAATTGCAATAATTGCCCAAGCTTTCATTTTCATTTAGGTTATAATAGCGTGGCGGAAACCATCGTTATAACCTAAATGAAAATGAAA
>JANMSP010000054.1:0-4266 GCA_031389475.1 Pyrinomonadaceae bacterium | reverse complement strand
GCGGGTGGTAAAGACTATGCCTATAGATGTGCATCAGGACCAATTCTCGACTCCCGCCTGAATTCGTACCACCCGCTCACGCAGGCGGCTCCGCCGATTTAACAATTGTGTTGACTTGAATCCCGTCAAAAGTTATCTTGTTTATTAGGGCATTCGCCTTCTCACCACCCTGCATTCCTACGTTCATCTTTTTATGACATCCAGCAAAAAAAGCGACTCTTCGATGGCGGAGACGAATCGGCTGAAACGCCTTTACCTATTTCTGGGACTGTTGGGAATAGCTGGCTTTCTTCTGGTATTTTTGATCGCGTCTTCTGATCTTGCAATTGGTGTGAAATTGTTTGCGGTCGGGAGTGTCGCAGTTTTGTTCTCGGCTTTCTATTTTGTTTCATATAAAATCCAACAGAGCGCGGATCCAAATGAATACGTGACGGCCGTTGAGCACGACAAAGCGATCGAAGAAAAACTTCTCGCTTTGGACGAAGCACACCAATTTTTCGGTACATCGCTCACCTCCACCGACATGTTCCGGCTCATCTCAAGCCGCATTTCCGATATTTTTCCGTCTGACGCGAGCGTACTTTTTCTGGTCGATGACGGAGAAACAAAATTGCGGATCGCTCAGGCGGACGGGAGAAATTTAAATTTAATCACTAACAGCCGGATCGGAATCGGCGATGGAGCGGCAGGGAAGGCCGTTCGAAGCGGCTTGCCGGAAACTTCAGCCGACATTGTTTTGGAAAGGCAACTGATGCCGGAAGCGAACCTGGATGGAATTCGTTCGGCCGTCGCGATACCTTTGCTAAGTGAGAACGAAGCTTTCGGCGTGCTTGTGCTCTATTCAACGTCGCCTAGCAACACCAGTCCTGCGGCCGTTCAACTGCTCGAAGCAATAGGTGAACGGATCGCTCCGATCTTTAGAGGGTCGATGGCGTTTGAGCAATCACTCTCGACGGCATTGACCGATCCGCTGACCAGCCTGCCGAACGAGCGGGCGTTCTTCATGATATTGGAAAATCAGCTCGCCGAATCTCACCGCCACCGCGACGATCGGCCTCTATCGGTCTTGGTGCTGGATGTTAAAGGCTTTTCGGATATGAATAGCGATTACGGCCACGCCGCTGGCGACGATCTCCTCAGTTTCGTCGCGGACGGCGTGAAGGAACAATTGCGAAAGATGGACTTTCTGGCCCGGTCGGTAAACGATGAGTTTTTAGTGATCCTCCCGACAGCAAATGAAAAAAAAGCGCTCGAGATCGTGGAACGGATCAAGGCAAGATTTGCAGATTCTCCGTTCGCGATCGCGGAAAATGAGAATATCAAGATATGGCTCAACTTTGGCTGGGCGACATTCTGGCAGGACGGCGAAACGCCGCATCAGCTACTCCAAAATGCCCAACTCAGAAAACAGCAGGCAAAATCCGCCGAACCGAGCAAAGTGCTGTGGTTCCCGAAGGAATACATCAACTGAAACTCAAAGTAGATTATGCTGTACTAACAGTGAGTTTGAATAACTGTAGCCTGATTGCCTGAATGAAGTTGTGATAAATTAGGCTTGGAGCAATCAGCAAGATGAATATCGACCAGGTTTCAAGCAAGCGAAACGAGATTATGAATATAGCGCGGCGACATGGCGCGTCTAATGTACGCGTTTTCGGTTCGGTCGCGCGCGGTGATGCTGATGAAAAAAGTGACGTTGATTTTCTAGTGGATATGGAGATTGGCCGAAGTTTGCTTGATCTTGGCGGGTTACTAATTGATCTTCAAAATCTGCTTGGCCGACCTGTGGACGTAGTGACCGAGAAAGGGTTACGTCCAAGAATCCGCGAACGCATTTTGCACGAGGCTCGATCTTTATGAGAAATGACCGAGAGCGGCTGCTGGATATTATTGAGGCAATTGAGCGGATTGAAAAATATTCCGCTCGCGGCCGTGCAGTATTTGATGGTGATGAGCTAATCCAGACTTGGGTCTTGCATCATCTACAAATTATCGGCGAGGCCGTCCGAGCGTTGTCCACCGAGACAACGCGGAATATTAATGAGATAGAGTGGTCGAAAATTATTGGCATGAGAAATATCCTCGTGCATAACTATTTCGGCATAGACACCGATGTAATCTGGTCTGCGGTAGACAATGATCTTCTCGAGCTCAAACTTACGATTAAGACGTTTTTGGGTGCGAAGTATGAAGACTGAGTTGTTGTCACAAAATAAGATTCAAATTCTGTAAAACTCTATGGCGAATATTAAATTTTACGGCGGCGTCGGGACGGTTACGGGTTCGAAATATCTGCTGGAACATAACGGTAGGCGAATCCTTGTCGATTGCGGGTTGTTTCAGGGTTTGCGAGAGCTAAAAGATAGAAACTGGCAGCCGCCGCTTTTTGATCCGCGGGAGATCGATGCAGTAATCATAACTCACGCGCACATCGATCATACCGGTTACCTGCCGAGGCTTGTGAAATTGGGTTTCGACGGGCCCGTTTTTACATCGAGCGCGACGGCTGATCTTTTAAAGATTCTGTTGCCCGATTCCGGACGCCTGCAGGAAGAGGACGCGAATTACCGCAACCGTCATAATCTGACGAAGCATGCTCCGGCACTGCCGCTTTACGATGAAGACGATGCCAATGCGGCGCTTGAGTTGCTGCGGCCAGTGCGTAACGATGGAAATGCGGTCGATATTTGCGAGGGTTTTCGTGCGAGTTTTTTAGTTGCGGGGCATATTATCGGGGCGAGTTTAGTTTTGGTTGAGATGAATTCTTCACCGGCTGACGCAGGTGGTACTGACAGGCCGGATAAAATTCGTTTTCTTTTCTCGGGTGATCTTGGCCATTATGATCAGCCAATCGTGAAAGATCCCGCATTGCCGCCTGAGTGCGATTATCTGATGGTCGAATCGACTTATGGCGACCGTCTGCACGGCGAGGTCGATTCCGAAACGCAGATGGCGACGATCATTAACGAAGCCGTGAAGAGAAACGGGCCGATCCTAATCCCGGCATTTGCGGTTGGACGGACACAGGAAGTTTTGTATCTGATTCGCGAACTTGAAGATGCGAAACGCATTCCAGTGCTGCCGGTCTTTGTCGATTCGCCGATGGCGGCAAAGGCCACACAGGTCTACAGCCATTGGAACGAGGAGCACGACGAGGACTACGCCTCTATCATGGCCCATAAGCGGCATCCGCTGCGGACCGGTTTGATGACCACGACCTCTTCACCCGAGGAATCGAAGCGTCTGAATGATTTGAAGGGGACACGGATCATTATCTCCGCTTCAGGCATGATGACAGGCGGCCGCGTGATGCATCACGCGATGCGGGTGCTTCCGGATGAGAGAGCGACGGTAGTATTTGTCGGCTATCAGGCCGCGGGAACGACCGGACGGCGAATCCAGGACGGCGAACGGGAAGTTCGCATAATGAAAAACTGGATTCCCGTGCGGTGCCGCGTCGAAAAGGTCGAAGGCTTTTCCGCCCACGCCGATTGGAAGGCCGTTCTGCGATGGCTCGAAGGCCTGCAAAACACTCCGAAAACCGTGTTCACAACACACGGCGAACCCGATGCGGCAGAGGCCATGGCACAACATATCCGCGAAAAATTTGGCTGGAACGTCGAGGTGCCGCAGTATAAAGAATCTGTTGATCTGTAATTAGAGATTTGGGAGAGATCAAAATGAATATAAAGTTTGCTCTTCTGCTCATTATAATTTTAGCTCTTTTCTCAACGGCGGTTGGCCAGGAAAATAAGCCGAAAATTGATTCCTTGGGCTGGCTGGCGGGCTGCTGGGAACAGAACGACGAAGTTAAAAATCGTTTTGGCTCGGAACATTGGATGAAGCCTTCGGGCGGCACGATGATCGGGATGTCGCGCACGGTGAAAAATGGCAAAACTGCGGCCTTCGAGTTCTTGCGGATCGTTGAAGACGAGAAAGGAATTTTTTATATTTCAAAGCCTTCGCAGAACAGCGGGGAAACCACGTTTGAACTAGTCAAATCAAGCCCGGGTGAAGTAACTTTTGAAAATCCGGCACATAATTTTCCGCAGCGGATCATTTACCGGCTCGATAAAACGAACCTTTTCGCAAGAATTGAAGGAACCAATAACGGCAAGCAGATGGGAATTGATTTTCCAATGGTGAAAGCGAGGTGTAATTAAAGTCTAAACGTATCGAATTCTGAAGCGGAAGCGACCGGGTCTTTCTTGTCGGAACCGGGAGCGATAGCGACTGGGTTCTTTCTCCCGGAGCCTAAGAACCCAG
>JANMSP010000047.1:0-6680 GCA_031389475.1 Pyrinomonadaceae bacterium | reverse complement strand
TGCGGACAAAGATGTCCGCGTTCCGCTGTTCTACGAGCCAACCATTATCACAGGAGCGACCAACGAAATGCTGGCGATGCAGGAAGAAACATTCGGCCCGACATTGCCGATAGCGACATTCAAAACCGAAGAAGAAGCGATACGCCTTGCCAATGATTCTGAATTCGGCCTGACCGCCAGCGTTTGGACAAAGGATTACGCAAAAGGAAACCGTGTTGCCCAACAGATCGAAGCCGGTTCCGTCTGCGTCAACGAAGTCCTTTACACGCACGGAATCGCCCGAACCCCATGGGGCGGCTTCAAAAACAGCGGCCGCGGCCGGACGCACGGCCGCGAAGGCCTGATGGAACTCGTTCAGCCGCAGCACATTCACGTTAATCGTATCTCAAGGCTGCCAAACGCCTGGTGGATGCCTTATTCGCCGACGGCCGTCGAGACTTTTCGCGGCTTTGCGAAATATTTTGCCAGCGGCTCAATTTCTCAAACCGCCAGACTCTTACCTCAACTAATTAAGCGAATACAAGAACTCCGCAGAAAATAATGACTTATTTACGTTGAATGAAACCACCGACACGCACAGCAAAGTCTAACGGACAACGCGGTAAGAAAGATCATCCGTTCAAGTTCTACAGCCGCAAACTTCTCGTTTCCGCCCGGGCCCGATCTGAATTCATCGAGCCCGAGCTACCAGCCTCAATTAACTACCATTTACGGCCAACCGGTAAAGGGCTTTCGTATTCCCACCACTCCCCTGGCATTTGACCTCGATACGCACTGTAGACATGCTTGTCATCCTTTGACAATCCCTTTGCAAGGTTATGAGCGAGACGGGCATTTGGATCCCCGTGCTCCTTATTCTTGTAGTATTGAATCCTCCCGATTCCGATATCGATCCGGTCGTGAACGTCTTTAACAGTCTGATAAAACCTCTGCAGCCGATTTTCGTAGTCCGCCATTGACGCAAACGGCAGCATGTAGAGGTCAGTAAATGGTTCCAAAGCGGAAGACATGAAGTTTTCCTGGACAATGATTTGCACCATGTTATCGCTCAGATCATAGTAGCCGTAGCTCCAGGGTGCCAAACCCTTAAGCATCAGCCGGGTCAGCTTATTCTTTGGGTCCTGTTCGGGAGTAACTCTTGAATCGCCATAAACCAGTCGTCTTAATTCTCGTTCCTCAAAGAAATACTGCCGTGGGATCCCAAGCTCCCAATCTCGTTTCATTTTTTGAGCCAGATCCTTAACACGCTGGTCTGCCGGAGCCTCTGCCCATCGTTTTGCGGTTATCTCCATCATAAATCCGTAGCGTTTATCCTGCGTCATCGTATTCAAATGCTGGATGAACGGATCTATAGGCTTCTTAGGAACATCTATCGGTGTTGAACCCGGCGGATCGACTTTAAACCGCTGGATCAGCCGAAATTCAGTTTTGAACCCGACCAGGCCATCTTGGACGAGGTGGTGACCGGCCTTCGTTTCTCTGTTCTGAAACTCCAATACTGAACTGTTAAACTCGCCTGAATTTCCGTTCGCGGTCTGCGGAGCTCCAGGAACGATCTTTTTTAGCCAGTCTATGTAGAGACCACCATCGATCTTGGTGGTGTTCAGCCGGATCAATAGGTCTTGAGTTTTCATGCCGATCTGATCGTCACGCAGGCCTACCTCGTTAACCCCGTAGATTAGCTTAAATTTCGATAAACCCTCGCGGTACACGCTAGATGCTCCGTCGCCATCTGCATTGATTCCAGCGCTTATAAGCCGATTTAATGATCGCTGTACCCATTTCGAATAATTCGGATCGTTTCCCATATGTTTTAATGACCTCCTGAAACTAGCCCATTGCCAAGCCGCTATAAAATCTGAATATTAATTTGACCGAAATGGCCATTCAGTTCTCATCTGGCTATCAAACGGTGAACGAGATCTCATCCCGCCACTATTGAATGCGTTGAGGATCATCAAAAACTATCATTCATCTATCAACTTTTTTTTGAACCTGCCTCGAGTGGGCTGAAGTGGCGTATTTACATCAACCGCGAAGGTAGTAACTAGTAATTATCACCGGCACTGTCGATGATTCGGCAGAATTAAGAGGTGTTATCAACGGCATGTCAGATGAATTCTGCAACGACCGGTGTGTGATCGGAGGGGCGTTCGAGCATGCGGGGAGCTTTGTCGATCCAACAGCCGGTGCATTTTTCGGCAAGCGGGGCGGATGTCCAGATGTGGTCGATTCTAAGGCCGTGATTTCTCTGGAACGCTCCTTCGCGGTAGTTCCACCAGGAATATTCTTTAACTTCGCCGTTCATTTGGCGAAAAACATCGATAAAGCCCCATTGTTTGACGTGGTGAATCGCGGCTCGCTCGGGTTTTGTGAAATGCAGCTTGCCTTCCCAGGTCGGAACGCTCCAGACATCGAGTTCGTGCGGAGCAACATTAAAATCGCCGCAGAGCAGAACATCTTTGTTGATGTCGCAGGTCTCGTCGAAAAACTTTCGCAGTTTTTGCAGCCAATCGAGTTTGAAGGTGAATTTATCCGTCCAGAGCTCCGTACCGTTTGGAATATAGGTATTGACGATGCGGACGCCATTCACGGTTCCGGCAATTAAGCGTTTCGGCTGATCGTCATCATCGTCATGAAAGCCTTTTTGCACGTCTTCGATCTCTTGTTTTGAAAGAATCGCGACGCCGTTGTAGGATTTCTGGCCGAAAAAGGCGACTTTGTAGCCTGCATCGATAATCGGCTGAAACGGGAAATTTTCATCGACGCATTTTGTTTCCTGCAGGCACAAAACATCGGTTTGCGTCTCGTCGAGCCATTGCAGCATTTGTTCGAGGCGAATATTAATTGAGTTTACGTTCCAGGTTGCGATCTTCATTAAGATATTTTTACCACAGATAATATGCAAATGACGCGCGGCCTGTTTCGTTTCACCTCACACAGCGCTGAAACAGTGAAACAGCCGACGTCTCAAAAACATCAGGCTTTGCTATTTCTTTCCCAAAAAACACCGTTCGAGAAGCCTTGGATCGATTTGTCCTTTTCCGCCATTTCCAATCTTTTTTGTGACAACAGGCAATAATTTTCGTCAGATTCAATGGCGGTGAAATGACGTCCGAGCTTTGTTGCTGTTACGGCGGTTGTACCTGAACCCGCAAACGGATCGAGGATTAAATCGCCTGGATTAGTGCTGGCGAGAATTATCTTGGCAAGTAATTTTTCCGGCTTTTGCGTCGGGTGATCGGTATTCTCGGGCATCGACCAGAAAGGTACTGTTAAATCCGTCCAGATATTCGACGGATGCGTGTCGCGGAAATTCCCGTCGCCGTTCTTCTCCCAATCCTTCGGCTTGCCGTCTTCCGTGTATGGGGCCAGAACCTTTCGCCTGATTTTTACCGCGTCCAGATTGAACGTAAAATCGTCGGACACGGTAAAAAACCAAATGTCCTCAGCGCTGTTTTTCCAATTTCGTTTCGCTCCGCGCCCTTTTTCACGCTCCCAGGTGATGCGGTTTTGCAGTTTGAAATACTTCATCCCGACACGCTGGATCGCGGACGATGAACGCCAGTCGCCGCAAATGTAAATCGAAGCAGTCGGTTTAAGAAGTTTGGAGCAATCGGAAATCCAAGATTCGAGCCAGATTTCGTATTGGTCGAGCGAAGTTTGACGAAATTTCTCTTTACCGAAATTCTTGCTCAGATTGTACGGCGGATCAGCGAACAGCAGGTCGAAGCTCGCCGGAGGCAGGATTTTTAATACATCAAATGTGTCACCGCAGATAATTTGATTGAGACCACCGGTGGGTTCTGCGCCGCCGTCTGAATTTATCAGCCGTTTTTTATATTTAACAGATTCAATGTCGGTAAGTTCCAGCGTCCGGTTTCGAGGCGCTTTTTGGGTTTGCGTTTTAGATCCGTAGGGCATATCGATTTTGAGAGACTTTATCATATAAAAAACAAAAGAACCCAGGTCGCTACCGCTCGCTGTTCTGACAATAAGCGTCCTTGACCGTCAAAATAGCGCGTGATATTCTTATATGTTTTGAGCCTAAGGTGATTTTTACTCTTTAATTTTCGAGAAATTTAGTCCTTTAAAGTTATGTTTTTGCTGGCTTTTGCAGAATCGATTCAGCTGGTTCCGGATGGAACGCTTTTTCTTCATATCGGCCTGATTCTATTGATGATCTGGGTATTGAACCGCACTTTTTTTCGTCCGGTCAATCGCATAATCGAATCGCGTGAGAAGCACGCCGGCGGACGCGGAGGCGAGGCTGAAACAATATTGGGCCAGGTTTCGGAAAAACAGGCCGCGTATAATCACGCAATTCTTGAGGCCCGCAGCGAAGGTTACGAATTGATCGAAAAACAGAGAGCCCAGGCCATCTCTGCCCGTCAAAAAATTATTGGCGATGTGAAGTCGGAATCGGCACAGGCACTGGCCAACGAAAAGCAAAGCTTGATGGGCCAAGCGGAAGAAGCCAGAGCGGTCATTGCCCGAGAGGCCGACGAGATGGCCGAAAAGATCAGTGCGAATATTTTGAGGGCGTAGGTTTGAGTTCAATCTTTTGGCGTTTTAAGTTCCCCGGTCGCTACCGCTCCCGGTACTGACAAAAAGAAGACGCTGAAGCGTGCATTCTGAACAGTAAATAGTATGTTGGCTTTTACATATAGTTTTATCTTTGCCGCAGCTGGAGGCGGTGAAGGCAGTTTTTACACTGACTACCTTAACTATCCGGGATTCGAGGCGTGGAAATTCCTGAACCTCGCGATCTTCGTCGCGATAATTATTTATTTGCTTAAGAAGCCGTTGAGCGAAGCCTTTAAGGCAAAACGCGAGTCGATCCGCGCGGAGTTAATCAAGGCTGAGGAAGAAAAACAGGCCGCTCTAACGCAGCTTACATCCGCGGAAGCAAGACTCGCCGGACTCGAGCCGGAAAAGAACGCAATTCTTGAAAATGCGAAGGCAGAGGCGGACGCGGAACAGGAACGACTTGCCGAACAGACCGAGCTCGAGGTCAGGAAAATGACGGAGCAGGTAAACGGAGAAATTTCGCGAATCGGCCAAGTAACGAGAGCGGAACTTAAAAAGTTTTCAGCGGAAGAAAGCGTCCGGCTGGCAGAAGAAAAACTCCGGGCCCAAATCAATGATGAAAAAGATGCTGCCCTTGTCAAATCGGGAATTCAGGCGATCGGAGGTTTGAACTAGGATGAGCACAGAAACAGTCGCCCGTCGTTATGCGGGAGCGCTCGCCGATGTGGTTTTGAAAACAGGCGAGACCGATACCGTTAAAAACGAATTGAAAACGTGGGAGCAGCTTATTGCCTCGAATGCCGAGCTTGAGACCGCTTTTCGCAATCCTTCAATAGCACAATTAAATAAAGAGAACGTGCTGAACAGCCTGCTCGATAAGACCAGGCCGACGAAGACGACCGCGAATTTCCTTCGGGTCTTGCTTCGTAACAGCCGCCTCGCCGATCTGGGCGAGATCAACAAACGTTTCGATGCAGTGTTAGAAGAACGCAGCGGAAGGATGGGCGCACTAGTTACATCCGCCCGCGAACTTTCCGATGCACAAAAGAGCGAACTCAAAGACAATCTTGAAAATTTGACAGGCAAACAAGTCACATTGAATTTCGATATTGATAAAGAGATCATTGGCGGCGTTGTAACGCGAATCGGTTCAACAGTTTACGACAGCTCCGTAAAAACGCAATTAGAGAATCTTAGGGAACAACTTGTCAATGGATAGTAAATCGTGAATCGACAATCGTAAATCGGACAAACTCCGAACGATTGACGAATTACGATTCACGATTGACGCAAAACAGATATGGAAGCAATTAAAGCTAACGAAATTAACGAAATTATCCGTGCGCAGATCGAGAACTTCGATTCGAGCATGACGGTCGATGAAGTCGGTACAGTCATAAAGGTCGGCGACGGTATCGCTGAGATCCACGGCCTCGAAAAGGTCATGGCCGGCGAACTTCTCGAATTTCCGCACGGCGTTCGTGGCCTTGCATTGAATCTCGAAGAAGATAAGGTCGGAACCGTGCTGTTCGGCGATTTTCAGAAGATCAAGGAAGGCGATGAGGTCAAACGAACCCGCAAGATCATGAGCGTTCCGGTAGGCGACGCAATGATTGGCCGCGTGGTCGATGCACTCGGAAACGCGATCGACGGAAAGGGCGATATTATTACCGATACCTTCAATCCGGTTGAGAGAATTGCCCCCGGAATCATCGACCGTCAACCGGTAAAAGAGCCGCTTCAAACCGGTTTGAAGGCTATCGACGCGATGGTGCCGGTCGGCCGCGGCCAACGTGAGCTTATTATCGGCGACCGCCAGACCGGCAAAACCGCCGTTGCTATCGATACGATCATCAACCAGAAAGGTAAGGACGTGATCTGTGTCTATGTCGCTATCGGGCAGAAGGCTTCGACAGTTGCACAGGTTGTTAAACGGCTCGAAGATTCGGGTTCGATGGATTATACGGTGGTGGTTTCGGCGTCCGCGTCCGATCCGGCGGCGATGCAGTTTCTCGCACCTTATTCGGGATGCGCTATCGCAGAATTCTTCCGCGATAACGGCCGCCACGCTTTGACGATCTATGACGATCTTTCAAAGCAGGCAGCCGCATACCGCGAAATTTCGCTGCTTCTTCGCCGTCCGCCCGGTC
>JANMSP010000029.1:0-9263 GCA_031389475.1 Pyrinomonadaceae bacterium | reverse complement strand
ATCAGCGGATCGATAAGCGAAGCGGCGTGTCGCAGCGGTTTTCAATAACGGCTCTCGAATCGGCCGTCTCGAATGCGGAACGGCGGGCTTTGCTGACGGACGAAAAGGAGATCGTGCCGCGAATCTCCGATATCTATGCCGCCCTTCCGGCAATGACCGGGAAAATGGAACTTGAGTACGAAGGCGAACAGATCGGTGCCCAGCGAATCGCGAAAGACTTGATAAAAGGAGCCTGCGGGGTGATCTTTGAAGGCTTCTTTCTCGGCATCGATTTTGGCCCGACGGTTCAGTGGTTCGAGGAAGGTAATAAGATTTTGCTTTCGGATACCGCATCTGCGGAAGAATGTTCAATGCTGCTTGAAAGCGTTCCAGACTTGATAGATTCGACGCTCGTTCCCCTGGAGTTCGGTCGCGGCGATCAGGCAAAGCTGGTTTCAGCCTGCGAATTTGTGCTCGAAGGGCTTTATTCGCAAAACAAGATTTCCCGTAACGAAGATGGCGGATTCGAAGCCGTTACAAAAGCGAAACGTGACCGGCGTGGAATGATCTACGAGGATTTTACGGATATCGAGGGTTATAATTAACGTGCGAAAGTTCTCAAGCAAACATCCGTACTTGTTCGGTTCTATGGTGTTTGCCGGGACAATATTTGCTATTTTTGCGGCGGCTTATTTACTCGGAATTTTCATTTTGTCGTCGGCGGAATGTCCGGACAATCTCGGTGATCCCTGTGATGCGGCTCCGATGCTCGTGATGTCGTTGTGGATGATTTCTATTCCGATCGCACTCGCGGCGGCTTCGGCTTTAACCGCTTATACAAGCTTCTTTAGTCGGATTTACAGAAATGAAGAGTAATTATAAGGATTTAAGAACTTCGCGTATTATAGTTAGTGCAATATTACAATGACAGGAGGCGAAGCCATGGAAAGCGAAAGCGAGCGGGCGGTAGAAACTAAATCATCAATGTGGCAGAACGAGTTTGTACGACGCTGGGCTATTCGTCTGGCTGCTTTATTAGCCGCTTTTTTGCTGGGTTTTATTCCGATGTGGTTATCGTCGCGGACCATAACCGCAAATCTGGAGAAGGCAACACGCGATCTGCGGCGAAGCCAACTGCAGAATACGCTTTCATCTGCGGTCATCAATGCCAGGCGTGCCGAATATGAAACGGCCCGGCAGAACGCGAGCAGCTTTTTTACAGAGGTTAGGAGCGAGATAGACAAAGAGGAGACGAATGTTTTCAGCACTGCGGAAAAGGCCCGAATTACCGGACTCCTTAGCACTCGCGACGAAATAATTACTTTACTTTCGCGAAACGATCCCGCTGCGGCAGAGCGTCTATCTGACCTTTATATTGGATACGGGCAGATGAATTCCGCACCGTAGCGGTTTCGGAATCAGATTTCGACAAATCTATTCCAATAAAAAGCCGTGATAAGTCTTACGACTCGTCACGGCCTTCCTCCCCGGTTCAACTTCAGTTAAATGATATTAGCGATAAGCTCTGTAGTAGCGTCTCTTTTTCGGATTCAGCTTGTAGGTATAAAGGGCTGAACCGCCCGCACCGGCTGCCGTACCGATCAAAGCACCTTTTTTGCCGCCGATCAATCCGCCGAGCAATGCACCTGCACCTGTTCCGATGGCAATGTTGATAAGGATACGATGACGCTTATAAAAGCTGGGCTTTTGATAAGTCGTGGTCGCGTAAGAACGAGTTCTGTAACGCCGGGTTTGAGCGTCCGCCGACGTAGCCAGCATGGGAATCGAAACCGCCATAAATGCGAACATCATAAATGTAGTAATAAATTTTTTCATTGCTTTGTCTCCCTTTAACGTTTTTTAGAAAGCCTCTGCCTTCTCTGCCCTTACGTTTGCAACGGATGTGCCAAAAAGATAAATGCTATATTATAGAGTAAGATACAAGCAATCATGATGTTTTGGGCGAATAGCCAAAGATACTATTTCGGATACATATCTGCGGTTTGGTGTGCCGGAAGCGGAATTGTTAGCGACTCAATTTATTTCAGCCGCCGAAAAGAAGAAAGTATCTGAACCTCGCGGTGCTGACATTTAATCGGCGAGCAATCGATTCATCTTGTCTCTCTTCTTATTCTCTTGTTTCGTGGATAAAATCCTTAAATCATTTATCCACGAACTACACGAAATAAGAAAAAATTAGGAAAATAACTCGGCAAAAAATCGTCAAACCATTAATTACCTTTCCCAAACCAAGAATGATTTACGCTTTTTTGGCCGGTGCCGCGTCGGCAGGGAAAATATTCGCGGCACGGCGTTTAGGGCGCTCGCGAAAGAGATTTGCTGCTCAACACCACTACCGAAAAGAAAGTAGTGTCCTATTAGTATGTTGCAGAGAAAAAAGTGGTGTCATAATTTTGTTTTGCTAAAAAACCTTTTAGTGGTCTTTGTGTCTTCCCTTTGTGTTCTCTGTGTTGAAAGCTGTTTTAAACACAAAGTCCACGGAGCGAAGACACTGAGAACACAATGAAAACAGGATACTTTTGAAAACAACACTAAATTTGGACACTACCGAAAAGAAAGCTCTCTCGAAGCGAAGAGCGAAATATGCTAAATTTTAATATTAGATAAAAGCAGGCACAAAGTTTTTCTATTATTCTATTATATTGTCAGCCGGCAAAGTTTCAAGCAATCTAAGGAAATAGCAGTATGAAGTTTATCCGCTATTCAAAATTCAACGGTTTCGATGTCTTCGGCGTTAACCTTGGCGATCTGATGGATTCGCTGTCGAACCAGATGCTGGATTCGGGTTATAACGACGATTACTGGTGGACACGCGAGCGGAATAGGCCGGACGATTCGCTCGATGCCCTGCGTAAAGCGATCCTGCAATCTCTTTTGGAACAAGAAGTTTTGAACGAGCAGGATGTCGAGAAAATGCTTGCCGATAACGATGGCAAATTCAAAGGTTCCCTGCTTGAAGAACTGATTAACCAACTTATCGAACGCCTGGTCGAAGAAGGTTATTTGAATCTGAAGGAAATTCCGCCTGAACAGCGCCGCGAAATGCAGAACGGCCAAGGACAAGGCGAGATCGGTGAGCCGATGCCGCGTGACATAAAGTTTGAAGTGACGGAGAAAGGACTTGATTTTCTCGGCTACAAGACGCTGCAAAAACTGCTTGGCAGCTTGGGAAAATCGTCGGTCGGTCGGCACGACACGCCGCATTTGGATACAGGCGTCGAGGCGGCTCTGAGTTCGAAGCAGTACGAATTCGGCGATACGATCAATCTGGATGTAAACGCGACGCTGATGTCGGCGATCACCCGCGAGGGCTTGGGTTTACCATTGAATCTGGAATACAAGGATTTGCACGTTCACCAGCAGGATTATCAATCGTCGTGCGCGACGGTCGTTATGCTCGATTGCTCGCATTCGATGATACTTTACGGCGAGGATCGCTTCACGCCGGCGAAAAAGGTCGCGCTCGCTCTATCGCATTTGATCCGCACGCAGTATCCGGGCGATTCGCTGAAGATAGTTCTTTTTCATGACGGCGCCGAAGAGGTTCCAATTGGAAAGCTTGGAACGACGCAGGTCGGGCCGTATCACACGAATACCGCCGAAGGATTAAAACTCGCCCGCCGAATTCTCACCGCCCAGCGAAAGGAAATGAAGCAGATCGTTATGGTCACGGACGGCAAGCCGACCGCCGCTTATGTCGAGCCGTCGAACGCAGCCTATTTCGGCTATCGTAAATATTCGGATAACGTGCCGGGCGAAAAGCGCTTGCTGTACAAAAATTCGATGGGAAACGACCCGTTCGTCATGGCCGAAACATTCAAGGAAGTGCAGGCCTGCCGCAAATCCGGCGTGATGATAAACACTTTTATGCTGGCGAGCGACCATTATTTAGTGGAATTCGTAAAACAAATGTCCGCGATGACACGCGGAAAGGCCTATTTTGCGAATCCAAACAATCTGACGCAGTTTGTGCTGATGGATTTTATGAAGCGGCGGACGAGTCGTGTAAAATGATTTTCTATGATTAATACGAAAGAACGATTTTTGGTGGATGACCAAGGCAAACGAACTGCAGTTCTGCTTGAACTTGACTTATATGAGACGTTGCTTGAAGATCGTGAAGAACTGGAATCGATTCGCCTGTTCGATGAGGCCAAATTATCGAAAGGCGAAATTATTCCTTTTACGCAGGCTATTTCCGAAATCGAAAAAGCACGTAAATGAAATACACAGTGCTGATTTCGCGGCGAGCGCAGAAGGAATTAGCGAATCTCCCGAAAAGTGAATATTATCGCGTTCGTGATGCAATAATTTTATTGTCCGAAAATCCTCGTCCCGAAAATTGTAAAAAGCTTGTAGGCCGCGAAGGTTGGCGAATTCGCATCGGAAATTACCGTGCAATCTACGAAATTGATGATGCGGGGCACGAAGTTACCGTCTTACATGTCGGACATCGGCGAGGCATTTATTCCTGAATCGTTCTTATTAGTGTTTCGGATAGTTCCTAGTAATCCAATCCTGGATTTCCCCTTTCTGCACTATGCTAAAAAACGATCTTCACGAACGTACTTGGTTTTTCGACCTTGAATGGGTGCCGGATGCCGCCGGAGCTAAAAGGCTTTATGATTTGGCGGATGATACGACCGAGCTTGAGGCGATGGAAGAGATCTGGAAGCGGACGTCCGGATTTTCTGAAACTGTGCCGCGGCCGTTCGTGAAGTATCTATTTTCAAGGGTCGTTTCTATAGCGTTCTTATCACGTAATGCGGTTTTTCGTGATGGCGAAAAACGGTTAGATTTTGGGCTGCATTCACTGCCGAAGCTGCCCGTCGATCCATCGGAATCGGACGAGGCTTATATCATCGAGCGTTTCCTGCATTATATTGGCGAACGTTGCCCGCAGTTGGTTGGGTTCAATTCGATCGAATCGGATATGCAGGTGCTGATTCAACGTGGACTGGTAAACGAAATCTCTTCCCCGGCCTTTTGTTCGCGCCCTGACAAACCCTGGGAAGGCCGCGATTATTTCGCCCGGCATGAGAACGAATGGCACCTCGACCTGATAAAGCGTTTTTCTAACGGAACTATGACGCCGAGGCTGAATGAGATAGCGAGACTGTGCGGATTTCCCGGAAAGCTTGATGTTGACGGGCAACAGGTCGCCGACTTGTGGCTGAATGGCCAAATAACTAAGATCATAGAATACAACCAGATCGATACGCTGAACACATATTTAGTCTGGCTCAGGTTCGTCTATTTTGCGGGTAAGCTGAGCGAAGAGGAATACATCACCGAGCAGGACGAGTTTCGCGGATTTCTGGAACAGGAAGCTGGGAAACCCGAGAAGGAATTTTTGCAGAAGTTTCTCGAAAAGTGGGAAATGTAAGAGTAACGCGTTTACGCGTGATTCTTACGTCACCAATTTACACTCAGAGGTCTCACTCCAAACGAAGAATCACGCGTAAACGCGTTACTCTTACAAAATCATGTTATTTAGAGAAGGGCTGAGCGTCGAGCTAAAGGATAAAGGTGAGGATTTCAGGATTTATCTTCAGGACAAATCCACTGAACTGGCCTTTTATTTTGAAGCTTTGTCGAAGATCGAAAGCGCGCCATATGAAAAGATAGATCAAAAATTTGCCCAACAGGAAGACTGCGGAGCAATTCCCGGCAGCGAATTAAGCTCAAATAAGTCGTTCTCATTTCCATTCGATACAAGCTGGCAAAACCACGAACAGGCCCGCGAATGGGCGGGTGAAATTCTGCGAAACCGGACGACCTTCGCCGCAGACGGCAGCCAGATTTACGCAGGAAAGGAAACGTCGGTTCCGGTGGCGGCAATTCAGATCGGCTGGTTTGAGAATCCGCATTCTTCGTCGAAGCCTTACGAAAAAAATGTCAGGTTCGAGATTCTTACGCCGGACGACCTCTTTAAGGACCAGGACGAACCAATGAATCCCGACATTCGCGTTGAGGAGCGGCGTTACCTTGGCGAAGTCGCCCAGCTCGGCGATTTTCTTGAGAAAAAACGCGGTTGGCGGGAACGGGGCGATCGAATGCCGCTCGCATTTTTCGACAATCCGCTTCTCGTGCCCTTTTCACAAAAAGGTCTGCAGAAAAGTTTTCTCGAAGCGACGGTGGATCTCGTAAAGCTTTCCAAGGAAACCCAAGTGCCTTTGGTCGGTTACGTTGATCGTAGTTTTTCGCGTGATCTGCTCACGTTTTTGGACAGCGTGGCGTTGAGCGAAAAAGGCGGAGAAACGACTTTGTACGATGCTTCGCTTTTGAGAGGAAGCATCGACGGAACGTCGTGCGTCCTTGAATTTTGGGGCGACCGCACCTGTTTTTGCTATTCCAAACGTCGCGGCTTGAACGCCTTTATCGACGAATCGACAGGAAAATCGACGGTCGGCTTCACCTATTTGCAAACAACCGCCGATTCCACGCCGGCACGGCTCGATGTTCCAGGCTGGGTTTACGAAGCCGGAATGCTCGATGAAGTTATAGATGTCGTGCGGGCTGAATGCGTGATCGGATTAGGCTATCCATACGCTCTCGAAACGGCGGATCAAACGGCCGTGATCTCGACTCGCGATCGCGAAATATTTTTTCGGGCTTTACAGGAATTCGCCCTTCGTGAAAAACTGGACTTCAGCGTATCGCGAAAAAATGCGGGTAAAAACCGGCGAAGATAAATTGGTAATGTGCTCCGCGTGCGGTGCTGAAGCGACGCGCGGATCGGCGAAATATTGCCTGATCTGTGGAAAGTTGATGCGGGAAGATTATCAGCCACTCGATGCTATCCGCTCATCGCACGGTTTACAGCAAAAACATCTTGAGTTTGGCGAAACTTTTGAAACTCGAAGCCTGTTTGAGGAGAGCAAGAACCCGTTCAGTGATATGGCTTGGGCCTGCGTCGTTTATGCGTCCGTTCCTTATCTGGGAATTTTATTTATTCCGTTTGCGATGATAATTGGCTGCCTGGGTTGGTATAAAGCGTATCGGCTCCCCAAACTTGGCGGAGGAAGGCTCGCTTTAGTTTGCGTCGGATTAAGTTTCTTAATACTCGCGGTGCAGGTTTTCCTGTGGTGGCTGTTATATTTAATTCCGGAACTTGAGAGATGAAATTGGCGTTAATTTTTCAACAGCTTCCAATCTTCTTGGTAATTTGATTCGTCAACCACGCGGCTGTGCCGCTCTATTTGCGGAAAAGCTATGCTTTTCCAGTTCGCTTTGAAATTATGTTGCGGCTATGCCGCCGTTGCCATCAGGCCAAGAGCGGCGGCATAGCCGCACGTTTCTCTTGCTTACTTCGGAAAAGCACAGCTTTTCCGCAAATAGATGGGCACAGCCCGAAGACCGGCAAAGTTTATAGATGGATCAAAATATTAAAAGGCATACACTGGCGGCAATCTAAAGATTTCAATATAACCTATGAAGATCGCAAAGATCGTCAGCTCCAATTCCCACATCGATTACATCGGCCGTGTGATCGACGAACTGGATACGAACGAGCCGCCAAATGCTGGGGATTACGGCTTTGCGGAATTTGTGAGTTTGCCGCTTGGCAGCGAAGAGATTGTGGGAGTTATCTACGATTCAAGATTAGTTAATCCTGAATACGCGAACTACGGCCCTCGGCTCAGCCCGACTCCAAACAATTTTACGCCGGATTTTATCGGTGAACAGGGAATTCTGATCGGCATTTTATTATTGGGAACTCTGGATGAGAATGGAATGATTTCGCATGGTGTGCCGCGCCGCATCGTGCCGCCGGGGCAGGAAGTTTCAAATATGAAAGCGGATGCGGTCAAGAAATTTCACATCGACGAAAACGGAGCGACGCAGCTACATTATTATTCTCAGATCATCGCTCACGCCGGAAATTTTGCGGTTCCGCTGCTCGAATCGATAATTGACACGCTGCTGCCCGGCTGCTCGGATTCTGACCGCCTGCGTCTCGGGCTTTTGAAGCAAACTTTAACCTGGCAGCGGACGATGGGCGGGATGAGACTTTAGGGAAGAAGCCTGACCGTAAGGGAGGGCTTGAGCGCTGGAGTATAAGAAAGCCCTCCCTAACGGTCAGGCTTCTGCAGAAGATAATGGAATTAGACAAGATCTATCACGAAAACTGCATCGAGACTCTCGCCGGAATGGACGGCGATTTTATCGATATGACGATAACGAGCCCGCCGTATGACGATTTGCGGGATTACAACGGATACCATTTTCCGGTAAAGGAAATTGCGTCGCTGCTCTACCAAAAGACGAAGTCCGGTGGTGTCGTCGTTTGGGTCGTTGGCGACCGGACGCTGAATGGCAATGAAACATTGACTAGTTTCCGGCACGCTATCACCTTTCAGGAAGCCGGATTTAATGTGCACGACACGATGATCTACGCCAAAAATAACCCGATACCGAGTGATTGCGGCAAGCGTTACCGGCAGTGTTTCGAATATATGTTTTGCTTCAGCAAGGGCCAGCCGAAAACTTTTAACCCGCTGATGCAGCCTATCAAACAAGAGAAAGCATTTAAATCTTTTCGGATCACGAAGGTCGGGCGAAATGATCTTGCTCACGACCATGTTGCACCGAAGGAGAGAAAGGTCAATAATATTTTCTCGTACAATGTCGGCACATCATCCTCTAAGGATAAGATCGCTTTCGGGCATCCGGCGATCTTCCCCGAACAGCTTGCCGCCGATCAGATCTCGACCTGGACGAACGAAGGCGACATTGTTTACGACTGTTTTATGGGGAGCGGAACGACCGCCAAGGTTGCGCACCAGCTTAAACGCCGGTGGCTCGGCTCCGAAATTTCGGAAGTTTATATAGAGATCGCCAATAAACGATTAGCGCCTTATATCGAAACGGTAGAATTATAGGCCGCGAAATGACAACTAAATCTGTATTTCGAGCGTCTATGTATGTTGATCATCGAAATTTTTGATTCAGAAAGGAAATCCCATGAAAAGAATAGCTTTGATTTTTAGTGTTGTAATGTGTTTTTCGCTTGGCGTGTTTGCCCAGCCGCGTCCGGCCGAGAAAGCCCAGTTGCCGCCAATGATGGCGACTTCGGAAACGATGTCTATCGTCGCGAAGTATCAGGGCGGGCTTTTCGGTTTCAGCGAGAAGGAAACCGGTGTGCTGAAGATCGACCATGACAACGAGCGGCTGGTTTTCTTTGGGAAGAATAACAAAGAACTCTTCGGAATTCCTTACAAATCGCTGATGATCGTTTCGCCCGAAGCACAAGTTTCCAC
>JANMSP010000015.1:0-2042 GCA_031389475.1 Pyrinomonadaceae bacterium | reverse complement strand
GTCGAACCGCTTCGGGTCTATTTCGTCGCCGTAAACGGACGAGAAAATGCGAAAGCCGTCGTCGGCGAGGCGCATGTCGTAGCCGTAGCTGGAGCAGCCGGCGGAAATGATTCGGTTGCCGTCATTTTCACGCACCAATTCCGGCAGGAACGGGTCAATCATCTTTTGTTCAGCCGCCATTTTGCGCAGCCAATTATCCGATTTTATGGTCATAAATGTCAGTACGATTGTTTGTACCGGACAATCGCGTATTTAGCTCAAAGCTTTCAGCGTCGAAGCACGCGTGGCTGGCAAGATGCCTGCGTTCCATCAAAAAAGGCGATAAGAAAAAACAACTTATCACCTTCGCAAAGCAAAATCCAAATTAGAAGCCTTAGTTCGCTTTCTTAATTCCAAAAATATTTAGGTTCCCGTCACCGACCGTGAATTTCAGCGGAATACCGCCGACGCCGGATTTTGCGGTGATCAGTTTTTCGGTGAAGATGTCTTTTCGGGTTTTCGGCCTAAATTCGCTGTACGTGTTGTCGATCTTGCCGGTTCGCAAAATCGTCGCATCGACTTCCGCGTTCAATCCAGCGGGCAGGCTGACGTTCATTGTTCCGATCGCCATTTGAATATCGGCGAAACGTCCGCGCCAGCTTCGCACAGGCACGTTAACATCCACTGTCCCGCCGCCGAAGGTCGCGTTCACGCTGCCGCCGATGAGGTTAATTACGGCATTCGATTCGAGAAAGTTGATCTTCATCGCGCCTTCGATACCGGCGATAAAAAGATCGCCTTTCCCGCCATCTATTTCAAGATCGCAGTATTGCGGGACTTTGATCACGTAATCGATCTTAAACGGCAGGCCGATGAGATTCTTCGGGAATTTTTTAACTGCCTTCTTGAGAAATTTTTTATCGTGTGTGCCGACGCTGATTATTCCCACGCGGCCGGTAGTTTCTTCGAGAATATACGTTGTGACCTTCGCGATCTCGTCCAGTTCTGCTTCGGTTGCGGCCCTTATTTCGATCTCGGCAGAAATTTCGACCTCGTTCTTGCTCCAACCCTCAACGCGGATCGAACCGTTCGGAGCACCGGCAACGGAAAGAGTTCCGCCGACACCGAAATCAAACGTTTCCGTCTTATAGGTCGTGCGTTTGATCAGCGATTGCGTCTGAGCGAAGGCAGAAATAGATAAAAAAGAAAGTAAACCGACGAAAAGAAATGATTTCGCGAAACATGATGTGTTCATTTGTTTGTATGTGCGGTCAGGAGAGAGGCCAGTACCATTTTAGGCTTTTGGAGGGCGCAAGGTCAATTATTTACCTTACCGCCTAATAAACGCAATACTTCCTCGTTGATTCGTAACCGTCATCGTTGCGCTTCCGTCACCGAATTGACCGACGACGCGTCTGCCGTCGCCGAAGCGCATGTTGCCGCCGGGGAACGATCCGAAATTTATGTTTCGTGTCGATGGAGCAGTGGCGACGAGGCGAAACGCCGAATTTGCAGGAATGCGTAAACTAATATCGCCGCGCATAGATGTAAACCGGTAATTTCCTTCTGCTTGTATTTCGCCGTCGAAGAATATATTACCGATACCATTCTGGGCGGACACCATGCCGGAAGCGATATTGGTAAGCGTGATATCGCCGTCGCTCGAGATGTGCGCCCTCACAAATCCGCCGCGGACATTGCTAACGTTCAAATTACCGACCTTCGTTTCGATATCGACCTTCGAATCGTACGGTACGCGAATCGTGAAATTTACACTGCCGACGTCACCGCGGCCCTGATTATCCTTGACGAGATTAATGTAAATGGTTCCGCTCAGGCTTTGCGGCGCGACGTTCGCGGCCGGGGCTTCGAGATAAGCGGAAATGCTTACTTCCTGTCTGTCCCAGCCTTCGACCGTAACGGTGCCCGAACGGTTCAGTAATTGAAGGCGCACGTTCTGGCTCGCCGGGTAGGTTTTCGAAAACTTTTTTTGAGCCGCCGCATCGCCGGGCGCAAAGAAAAAAACTACGCTCAACAGGAGAAGAATCGTAGTTTTCCTTTCT
>JANMSP010000010.1:0-4131 GCA_031389475.1 Pyrinomonadaceae bacterium | reverse complement strand
GGGTTCTTAGGCTCGCTCGATGAGGAACCCAGTCGCTATCGCTCCCGGTACTGACAATTTGCCACTCATTATACCTTGGCCGTAGACGAGTAAAGATTACAACCTGTCTGAACAGCTAATGTTAAACGATTGCCGGAAAATGTAAAATGACAACCATTTTCGACTGTCGCTGCATCATAAGGAGAGTATTTCGTAACCAAAAATCAACTTTATCCTTTAGTTGGTTGCAGAACGCGTTTTTTATCTCTAAAATGCAATGTTTTGTGCGTAAGTTAATTTTCATCATTTTACACTGCGGCTAACGGCTGTTTGTTCGATATTATTTGGAGGAGTTTGTGACACTTCGCTTTTTTATTCTCTCAACATTTGTCCTTGTATTTGCTTCGTTTCTACCTGTTTCTGCACAGGTCGATAACGTTTTAGCTCAGATCACCGACAGCAATGTCGAAACTTTCGCGGGCGGCCTGAGTGGTAATGGAAGATTCGCTGTTTTTGAATCGCGTGCCAATTTTGCGACCGAAAACCCTCGAAACGAGGACGGAAACGTTGAAATATTCCTTTTCGATTATGCCCAGCGCCGTATATTTCAGATCACCGACACGAAAAGCGTCTTATTTAATCGGTCCGCTCCTCCGACCTTTAATAATATTCGGGTCGAAATTACGAATCGGCGTCCGGTTATCAGCAACGACGGTAGATGGATCGCATTCAGCTCGAATGCAACTATCGCCTTTCCCGGCCTTGGGTCTGATATGCCGATTGAAAGTACGACAAATCCCGGAAATTTTGATGGAAATGGATGCAACGATGACAATACCTGTACTCCCGATCCCGTTCCAATGCCGACTGCTACTCCATCGCCGAGTCCTTCGCCAACAGCAAGCCCGACACCCGTTTCAAATCATTTGACAAAGGATGGGAACCTGGAAATGTGGCTGTATGAAATTCCTGTCTATACCGACGCGGATCTTTCGACCGGAGACGATCTTCCGCTGACGGAACTGAGCGGCGGCACATTCATCCGCGTAACGAATACCGTTCCGAGCAGGCTGCCGCAGCCGGGATCGACCTCAGCCGTAGCAACCGTTGCCGACGACAACCATGACGCAAGCATTAGCGATGACGGTGAAGTGATCGCCTTCGGTTCGACCCGTGATCTGGTAACCGGCGGCAATGCGTTCCCGACCGACGATAATGATGAGATATTCACTTACACCCGTATTACGTCAACCACAAAACAAGTTACCAAAACGCTGCGCGGCCCGATCATAAACCCGATTTATAATAAAAATCCGACGATTTCCGGTACAGGCGCACGTGTCGTATTCGCGAGCACCGGTGAAAATCCCGCGACGGTGTATCCGCTCGCTGCACCTAACTTGACTTGCGGCGTCAATCCGCTGGCCAGTAGAAACGAAGAGATTTTCTTTGTCGATCTTCTTGGCACAGCCGGTGCGGCCTCTTTCTGCAGGCAGCTTACGACGACGACGCCGACTAATCCCGGCGAACCTGTAAACATTCTGGACCTGGGAAGGCGCATGAGCCGCGACGGGCGTTTTGTGGCTTTCGATTCATACGCGAACCTCAACAGCGAACCCGGCGTAACCGGCCAGACCTCATTTGCGGCTTATGTTTACGATCTGTTCTTGCCTGTTGCCGCCCCGAACTACGTCAGGCGCATAACCCCAAGAAGCAACGCCGATGCCGGTGCGGGCGGCGGCGACATCTCGCATTATCCGGGCTTTACAGATAATGACGTAAATGGGACACCGCGTACGGTGGTATTGGAAACCCGTTTGAATATAAAAGCGGATGGGACGATTCCTACCACCGCGGCCGATGGCCTGAATCCGGAAGTAACCAGACCTGCTCAGATTTACTCGTCTCCTTTTGTAATACCGGTTCCGACTCCGGTACCGGGACCTACAGCGAATCCATTGCCGACGCCGGTTCCATCACCTACATTTACACGAATTACCAAAGTTCCGGCGCTTACGACAAATTTCGTCCCATCGACCCAGCCGCTTCCAAGCGATTCGGTTGAGCGCCTTATCTTTAATTTGGCATTGACCGAATTCGGAACCGGTAACTCCCCGGACTTGCAATCCGAAGTGTTCTATCTATTGTATCCCGAAGAAATTACCGAGACGAGAGCGTCTTTCAATTTCTCTACGGGTGCCAGTAGGCAGGCCGTATCGCCGACGGCTGTTCCGACCCCGTCGCCGACACCAACGCCTAGCCCGACGCCGACGCCATCCCCAACGCCGACACCAACTCCGTCGCCGACACCTACGCCAGGCCCGGGACCGACTCCGTCGCCAACCCCAACGCCGACGCCTATTCCGACACCTACTCCCGTTACGCCGCCAGCGGTTCTCGGTATTTCGCCGGGAATGCTGACGTATTTGAATTATAACGCCGGGCTGGATGTGCCGACTGTCGCAAGAACCGCTGTCGGTTCGATCAACCGGACGCCGAATCTGCCTCTCGAACTTAGCGGCCTTACAATGACGATCAACGGCCTTGCCTGTGGATTAAAGTCTGTCAGCCAGCATCAAATTGTCTTTGTATCGCCGAGATTTCTATCGAGTTCGAACGCCGGGACTATCTATCCGTTCGTGATTAACAATAACGGCACTTTATTCCGAGGAAATGTCACTCTCGTGCCGACAAGGCCCGATATTTTCACCGACCGCATTAATCCCGGCCCCGGCGGCAGGGCACAGGCCCAGAACGTGACAAACCGCGTTCCGACCGGCGAACCGTTTACGGTAACCACTGTCCGGCTTCGTGGAGGAATCCGTGTTCCGACTGTTCTTAGACTTCGTGTTACTGGTATTGCTAATACAGCGGGATCGTCAACTATACCAATAAAAATCCGCATAGGCGGTGTTGAAATACCTGACGATGGCGGTCGAGTATTAACTGGCGGCATTTTAGTGGAACCTGGTGTTTACACGGTTGATTTCACTCTTCCCCCGCAACTTAATGCCGCTGGCGATCAGTCGATTGTGGTTGAGGTCAATGCTGGCGGCACTATATACACATCTAGGCTCGATGATACCGCCGCAAAATTGAGTTTTTTATGATTGGAAAGTAAAAGTTCCATTTGGCAATGCTATTAGTAACGAAGTAATTCTTGTGAAAAGCTTCGTCATAGACTATTATCTGATCATCCTAATTTTGCCTTCTCTTGTACCTCAAAGGCAAAGTGGACTTTAAACATCTTAAAAAGGTTGATACAAAGGAGAAACGAATGAATACTTTTACAAAGTTCGCGTTGAAACTATCTTGTCTTTTTGTCATCACATTCACGATGTCAGTTCTAGGTTCCGGACAAAATAGATTCTTAAGGGTGGATAATCCAATTCCCAACAAGTATATCGTTGTCTTGGCCGATGATGGTGCCGTCAACGAAAGTGCGGATGTTCCTCAAAGCTTAGCCGACAATTATCGAGGCCAATTAGGCTTCATTTATGACAGTGTAATAAATGGCTTTTCAATTGAAATGCAGGAAAGTGATGCACTTTTATTGAGCCAAGATGGGCAGGTTAAATATGTTACGGAAGATAGTGAGGTTTTCTTAAGCGAAACCCAAACAAATGCGCCGTGGAACTTGGATCGATTAGACCAGCGAGATCTCCCGCTCAACACTTCGTATAGTTATAATAACAGTGGCACTGGGGTGGCGGTTTTTGTATTAGATTCAGGTATAAACCCATCACATATTGAGTTCAGGAATCCGTTTACTTTTAACAGTAGGGCATTCATCGGAGCTGATTTCGTTGGCGGCAACGGGGTTGACTGTAATGGTCATGGTACTCACGTAGCCGCAACGATAGGCGGCAACACTTATGGAGTAGCAAAAACAGTAAATTTTATTTATGCCGTTAGGGTTTTTGGGTGCGCAAGGGACGGCCAAGCATCTACCGTCATTGCAGGCATCAACTGGATTAATGCCAATCGTACGGTGAGGTCGGTTGCAAACATGAGTATTGACGGCACACCAAATCAAGCTCTCGACGATGCGGTTAGAAATTTAATTGCAAGCGGAGTTACTGCTGTGGTCGCTGCCGGAAATGGAAATGTCGATGCTAATAACCGATCTCCTGCCAGGGTAAGAGAAGCTAT
>JANMSP010000001.1:0-8116 GCA_031389475.1 Pyrinomonadaceae bacterium | reverse complement strand
ACGAGGCTTCGAAGCTGGCCGGCAGAGCGTTTCGGTGAGGTTGCCCGGTGGCTGCGTGAAAACTTTAACGCGAAAATAGTTTTAACGGGTTCCGTTACGGATCGTCCGCTCAATGAATTCATCGCCGGTTCAGCAGACGTGGATTGTTTGGATATGGCGGGCCGGCTTTCCCTGATCGAATCGGCGGCACTGATCCGGCGAATGAATTTATATATAACGATCGACAGCGGTCCTGCACACCTTGCCGCTGCACTAGGAACACCGCTGATCACGCTTTGGGGGCCGGGAATTTTTACAGCTACCGTGCCGATCTCCGAAAAAAGCCCGGTGAAAATTCTTCGCTCACCGCCGGCTTGTGCTCCGTGTTACGGAACGAATTATATGAAGTCCTGCACGGACAATATTTGTATGAAGCGAATTGGAGTGGAAGATTTGAAGGCGGCCATTGAAATAATGATGGCGACATTAAAATTCTAAAATAAAAACAATAAGGCGGGCGTTGCAGCCCGCCTTTTCAGTAAACCTGAACCGTTTTGACTATCTTCGATTCACATTCGAATTTCCGCCTGACGTATTGCTCGAACCGTCCGGCGCAATTTTGAGTTGATCGGTGACATTCGTGACGCCCTCGATGGCTTTTGCGGTTTTCACGGCAGCGGCCTTATCAGCGGCGGTCGGAACTGTTCCTTTCAGCGTTACAACGTTGTTGTTTACATCGACATTAATGTCCGATTCGCTCAATTCGTCCACCGCTAACAATGCTGCTCTTGTCTTGAACCAGATCCAGCTATCGTTTGCGCCCGAGCCAATAGTGCTCGATCCCTTTTCTTTTTCATAATCGGCGCGATTTTTGTCATAATCGGCCCTATTTACATTCGCATTCGTACGATTGCTGTTCGACATGCTGTTAACCATGTTCGAGTTATTGTTGACAACCACGGCAACATTACTGTTCATGTTACGCGCGTTGGCGTTCATGGTGGTATTTGTTGCCGTCGAGCCGCACGCGCTCAATCCGATCGACGTAACGGCAATTCCTGCCAAAGCTAAAATTTGAACTCTCATATTTATTCCTGTCTCCTCAAGTGTCGATGCACCGAAACGATACATCTTTTTAGAACCAGACTCTAAAATGCAAAAGTTGTACCAGTCCCGTCCAACCCTAAAAAAGCTATACGAACTTCGAATAAGAGTTTTAACGGGTTAGGCCGGACATAAAACCACGCCCATATCGCATCAAAATAAGACAGAAAATAGTAATTTTGATCTGTATCATAATTTTAGTTGATGATATTTACGTTTCGAGGTTAAACTAGCTGAATGTTAACTGATTACATACAAGCCGCCCTTCGCAAAGCGAAGTACGAAATATTGAGTGACGACGGAAGTTTTTACGGCAAGATTCCGGGTTTTCAAGGGGTTTGGGCAAATGCATCCAGCCTTGAAGATTGTCGGAATGAATTAGCCGAGGTTCTAGAAGAATGGATTCTTCTGCATCTTCGCGATAATGATCCACTTCCTGAAGTCGATGGAATGAAGTTGTCTGTTGGTAAAGCTTTGCCGGTTGCTGAACTGGTTTGAATTTCTTTTAGATGAATCTTATAAGTCTTCCCACACTGATTTTTCAATCTCGGCTTCTTCTAGAATACGTGCCACTAAACCTCGACTCAAGTCCGAATTATGAGGATTCGGTATACGCACCCGCAACCTACCTTTTTGCATAAACTCATGTTTCCTACCCGGAAACGGGCCGTAAAATTCTAATTGCTTAAGATATCGAATTAAGTCTTTTCGTTTTATGGGGCCGAGTTTTGGCATGGGATGATGAAATTGTAAGTAGACTATAATGGCAACGTGACGCGGGTCTGTCCCAATATTTAAAGATTACAACAATCTGAATCTATTTGTCAAAAAGGAAATAGATTTTTGAGTTAATTTACGCCTCAATCATGCTAATGAATGCAAATAATTGGCTAATAATTTGACATCTGTCAAAGACTTATTGTAAAATTTAAAGGTTTTATGGCACGAAAGGAACGAGATTAATATGGCACAGACTTGGATAAGGGCATCAACGGCTGCAAAGCTAAGGGCGGTAAGCCGGCAATCAATTTATTACCACATAAAAGAAGGCAACATTATTTCGATGGAGATGGACGGAATTACCTTTGTGGATAAAGATTCACTTCTAAATTGGAAGCCGCGAGGAGTGGGAGAATACAAAAAACGAGTCAAAATTCAAATTGCGAGTAAAAAGTGATACTCGGTTACTATTCATCAAGACGTTATTATGTTCCGGCTATGGAAGTCGAATCAACTATGACAAACGGAATTCCACACAATCAGGACACAACCTCTTCGACCAATTATTGACATCTTCTTTGCAAACACATATTATTATTAGTTTCGACTCTTGAGGCCGAAGTGTGCTTATATGTTCGAATCGCTGTCCGATAAACTGAAGAAAACGCTGAAGAATCTGCGTGGCCAGGGCAAATTAACGCCTGAGCATGTAGATTTGGCTTTGCGTGAAATTCGGATGGCGCTGCTTGAGGCGGACGTTAATTATAAGGTCGCGAAGGATTTTGTCGAATCTGTTAGGGCCAAGGCGGAAGGCCAGGAAGTTTGGCAGGACCTGAAACCGCACGAGCAGGTCGTTAAGATAGTTTACGACGAGCTTTCCGACTTGATGGGCGGAACTTCGTCACGGCTTGTTTTCACCAGACAAACGCCGAACGTTGTGATGATCGTCGGTTTGCAGGGTTCGGGTAAAACGACCTCGACCGGTAAGATCTCGCGTTGGCTCGCGGATAATCAGGAACGCAAACCGCTGCTCGTTTCGGTAGACGTTTATCGCCCGGCGGCAAGGGAACAGCTTCGTGTTGTCGGCGGCGCGGTAGGAATTCCGGTTTACCAGGATAAGGAAACGAACGATCCGCTCACGCTTGTCCGAGGTGCTATGGAGCACGCAAAAGATTCGGGCTACGACACCTTGATGATCGACACCGCCGGGCGTCTGCATATCGACGACGACCTGATGGTCGAGCTTGAGCAGATCAAGGCCGAGACGAAGCCGATCGAAGTTTTATTTGTCGCCGATGCGATGACCGGGCAGGACGCGGTTCGTTCGGCGGAAGTTTTTCACGAGCGGATCGGAATTACCGGCGTCGTTTTGACGAAAATGGACGGCGATGCCCGTGGCGGTGCGGCACTTTCGATTAAACAGGTGATCGGTCAGCCGGTAAAGTTTGTCGGCGTCGGCGAAAAATACGACGCGATCGAGCCGTTTTATCCTGACCGTATTGCCCAGCGAATTCTCGGCATGGGCGATGTGCTCACGCTGATCGAGGAAGTTCAGGGCAAGATCAGCGAAGAGGAAGCACAGGCGCAGTTAGCGAAAATGACGCGTAATCAGTTTACGCTCGAAGATTTTCGCAGTCAGCTTGGCCAATTCAAAAAGCTTGGTTCAATGTCGAAGCTGATGAAGATGCTGCCTGAACAAATGACGGGCGGCATGCAGCTTTCGGACGAGCAGTCGGCCGAGGTCGATGTTCAGATGAAACGCACCGAAGCAATTATCGGTTCGATGACGAAGCAGGAACGCGAGGACCACAAAGTTCTCGACGCGAGCCGCAAAACTCGTGTCGCGAAAGGTTCGGGTTCGACTATCAGCGATGTTAATCAGCTGCTCCGCCAATACGAGCAGATGAAAAAGATGATGGCCCAGATGAATAAGGGCGGAATGTTCGGCGGAATGGGCAAGAAAATGATGGGCGGCCTCGCGGGTGGATTAGGCGGAATGCTTGGCAATGGTGGCGGAATGGGCGGCCTCGGCGGATTGCTCGGCAACGGCGGCGGTTCGGAAGATTTTGATAACGGTTACGATGAGACAAAGGATTCTTTGTCGAAGAAATTGAAGAAGAAAAAGAGACACAAGAAACGGAGATGAGAGTGGAGAGTCTGGAGTCTAGAGTCGAGAGCATGAAAGTTCTTCCGCCTCGCGACTCGCGACTCATTACTCGCGACTAAAACATATGTTAGCAATTAGTTTAATGAGAATGGGAGCTAAGGGGAAACCTTTCTACCGCCTCGTGGTAAAGGAAAAGCGTTCAAAGCGGGACGGGAAATATCTTGAAAACGTCGGAACTTACAATCCGATGCTGAATCCGGCCGAGGTGAAATTGAATCACGACCGTATTCAGTACTGGATCGGTGTCGGAGCGCAGCCGACCGAAACGGTAGCGAGTTTGATCAAGCATAATCCATTTGTCGAAGCAGCGGCGGAATAGTTTCAAGTCTCATGTTCAAAGTTTCAAGTTATAAACCATTTGAAACCTGAAAATTGAAACGTGAAATTTATGAAGGAAGCTGTAGAAAAAATCGTCAAAGCGCTGGTTGCTGAACCGGATAATGTTGACGTTGCGGAAAGCGGCGACAGCAGGAATGTGCGAATTCAGGTTCGTGTCGGCGACAACGATATGGGCCGCCTCATCGGCCGCGAAGGCCGGACGATTAAGGCGATCCGCTGCATTCTTTTTTACGCCGGGCAGAAGCAGGGAAAGCGTTTTCAGCTGGATCTGGTGGAAGATTAGTTCGTGGAGTTTATGGAGTCAATGAGTTCTTATAACTCTACGAACCCTCAAAACTCTCCAAACTCTATGGACTTGTTAGCAATTGCCAGAATTTCAAAGCCGCGCGGGTTGCGCGGAGAGGTTGTCGCAGACGTTTTGACTGATTTTCCGGAGCGTTTTGAGACTTCGCCGAACGTAATCGGCGTGACGGCAAACGGCCGTACGGATTTGAAAATCGAAAAGTTCTTTTTTCAAAAGGGAAGGATAGTTTTGAAATTTGAGGGTTTCGATTCGATAGAATTGGCGGATACGCTGCGAGGCGTTGAGGTGTGTATTCCCGAATCGGATGCGGCGGAGTTGGACGAAGACGAGTTTTTCGACTGGCAGCTCGAAGGATGCAGAGTTGAAACGATTGAAGGTGAAAAGATCGGCACGGTTCTCGAACTTCTGCGAACCGGCGGAACGGAAGTTCTAGTTGTTAAAGGCAGCGAAAAAGAATATTTGATACCGTTTGCCGAAGCGATCTGCGTCGAAGTGGACATTGAAAACAAAAGGATCCGAATCGATCCGCCTGACGGACTGCTGGATTTTTGACGGGAACGCAGGCAGCCTGCCTGCAATGAGCGTCATACGCGAACGACCGTTTTGGGTGCTAAGGGTCTGTGCTGGTTAAGACGATTACACCGCAAGCGGTGTTTGCAGGCAGGCTGCCTGCGTTCCGGATGAAAATCGATATTCTGACAATTTTCCCGGAGTTTTTCAAAGAGGTCTTTTATTTTGGAATCATCCGGCGTGCAAAATTGGCAAATATCGTCGATTTGAATGTGCACGACATTCGCGATTTTACGACGGACAAACACCGGATGACCGATGACCGGCCATTTGGCGGCGGCGACGGAATGGTGCTAAAGCCGGAGCCGATATTTGCCGCAATTGAAAAATTGATCGGAACTTGCGACCGCGAAAACTATCCGCCGGGAACGAAAGTGGTTTTGCTTTCGCCGCAGGGACGGGTATTTAAACAGGCGGTGGCGCAGGAATTTGCGGAGGAGTCGGATCATCTGGTTTTGATCTGCGGCCGTTATGAAGGCGTCGATGAACGGGTGAACGGGACACTCGTGACTGATGAAGTTTCAATCGGCGATTATGTGCTTTCAGGCGGCGAACCGGCGGCGATAGTTTTGACCGATGCGGTGATCAGGCTTTTGCCGGAAGCTTTGGGCAGCGATACTTCGGCCGGTAACGATTCGTTTTCGGATGGATTGCTGGATTGCCCGCATTACACGCGGCCGGCGGAATTTCGCGGGATGAAAGTTCCCGAAGTGCTTTTGAACGGCAATCATGCCGTGATAGAAAAATGGCGCAATGGTAAGGCGCTAGAAAAAACGACAGCGATTAGAAGAGATCTATTAGGAGCAAATGGTGAATGTGAGTGATGAAATGAAATCGTCATTGACCTCTGGCCGACATACGATATGAATCGTTTAGACAGTATAGAAACAACGCAGTTACGGGACAACATTCCCGCATTTCAATCGGGCGACACCGTAAAGGTCCATGTCCGCATCAAGGAAGGCAACAAGGAGCGCCTGCAAATTTTCGAAGGCATCGTTATCGCTAAAAAGCATGGCGGCGTCCGCGAAACCATCACGGTTCGGAAGGTCAGCTTCAGCGTCGGTGTGGAACGTATTTTCCCGCTGCACGGAACGGTTGTCGATCACATTGATGTCATCCGGCGCGGTAAGGTCCGCCGGGCAAAGCTTTATTACCTTCGCGATCTGCGCGGCAAGGCTGCTCGTATCAAAGAGCTCGATACGCGAAATAAAACCAGAAAAACGAAGTAATCGGCGACACGGAGAATGGGAGACGCGGAGACAGGTAGTGACTCGCACGCGGATGCTTCCATTCTCCGCGTTTCTTTATCTCCGCATCCTGGCGACTATAAGATCGGG
The DNA here is from genome assembly GCA_031389475.1 of Pyrinomonadaceae bacterium. Taxonomy (GTDB): domain Bacteria; phylum Acidobacteriota; class Blastocatellia; order Pyrinomonadales; family Pyrinomonadaceae; genus OLB17. Next base: position 1,593 of record JANMSP010000001.1, on the reverse strand, counting down.
CTTGATTTTGAAGATCAGGCGTTGAGCGAAGGCTTTCTTTTTATCGCCGGTGTCGATGAAGTCGGGCGCGGTTGCCTTGCCGGGCCTGTCGTCGCCGCAGCGTGCGTTCTAGATCCGGCAAAGCCTTTGCCGAAAGGGTTGAACGATTCTAAAAAACTCACCGCAAAACGCCGCGAAGAGATCACTGAAGAACTCAAGGAAATAGTTTTAGGCTATTCGATCGCCCAAATTGAGGCCGAAGTTATCGACGAGATAAATATTCTCGAAGCGACCAAAAAGGCAATGTGCCTTGCAATCGCAAACCTCCAACCGCAGGCGAACTTCCTGCTTATCGACGCGCTTCAACTCAAACAAATTTCACTTCCGCAAAAGGCTATTATAAAAGGCGATTCGATCTCCGCCTCGATAGCTGCCGCTTCGATTCTCGCGAAAACCTATCGCGACAATTTAATGAAGGAATACGACGGCATTTATCCCCAATTCGGATTTGCAAGCCACGCCGGATACGGCACAAGAGCTCATTTCGCGGCACTGCGTTTACACGGATATTGTCCACTGCACCGTAAAACCTTTCGCGGTGTAGTCAACTGATCCTTCGCACCTAGCCGAGAAATACCGTATCATGTGCGGAAGACCAAATAATTATAGTGAATGACGAGGATTTTTCGGTGATTCCAATCAATCGCGAGTATACCGCCGCTTTTAATTCGTACTCAATATTCAATGCTGACTAAGCGAGGGATATTAAAATGAATAGAGGATTTCGCGAAACTTGAATCGATTATTTTGAACTAATAAACCGGCTAAAAGACTACCATTCGGCCTTTCGTAATTCGATAGCGAGATTATTTTTTGCACGACACACCTGCCCGTTTTATCGATATATCGAATTAAACACTTGCCGGAAAAATGCCGCATTTTTGTAAAAATTATATTCCGGCATTTTTTCACGGAGTATCACTAAAAAGCGGGGTCAAAGACCCCGCAAATCACGCTTATTTTTTATCTTGCTGTGCCGGTTCCGGTATTGGCGACTCGATCATGGTCGTGGGCGTGCTTTTTCGGTATCAAGCCAGCCAAACCAAGTAGGCCAAGCAGACCGATCCAGCCCCAATTTGTGTCGTCGTCTCTATCGGCGGTTCGGGTGGTAGTCGTGCTGCCAACTCCACCTCCCGTGTTGTTTTGTGCAGGCACCGGCAGTGCCAGAATACCTAATACCACTATAAACGCACCGACTCTAATAAATTTTGCAATTACAGAACAGTTCATACCTACTTCCCCCTGTTTAATTTATCTACTCATCAGCGTACAAGTCGAATTTTACAGCCTGAAAATGATGCGTCTGTAACCGGGCGTACAGAAGTAAAGTTAAGAAAACACGGGTGTAAAAGCCTAAAAGTTTATCCAGGTCGTGGGCTCTTTATAATTTGAGAGTGAGATTTTGGTTTCCGCGCGAAAAAGACCCGGACGCATTTGGAGGGCGCATTCGGCAGTGATGCGGGCGAGATTCGGTTCGTTCGAACGCTGGGAAAGATGAGCGAGGACGATGTGGCGGGCGGAGCCGTCGAAATCGTTGGTCAGCCAATCGGCGAG
>JANMSP010000543.1:0-2032 GCA_031389475.1 Pyrinomonadaceae bacterium | reverse complement strand
AAGGTGACCCTTAAGATGACGTCGCCTTGTGTTGAATTTACCCGTGCTTCGTCTGTGTAAAGAGCCTTTGGTTTAGAAGCAATTTGGAATTTATTTGTCCCCGAGCGCTTTGTCTTCAATTCGGACAAATGTAACATCAATTCCTTTTCGCTAAGTGAACTCGAACCAGAACCTCCCGAATATTTGGAGACGTGAATGATCGGCTGAACGGGCTGATTTTCGAGAGGCTTAACAGGTAAGGATTGAAATGACAATTCGTTAGCCACCATGATTCCAAAGATGAGGGTGACCGTGAAAGGCAGTATTCTTTTAACTACGTTTGAGGAAACCATAATAAAGCCTCTTCCAAAGAGAAACCACAGATTAACACAACATCAATATTCGTGTTAACCTGCGGTCCTGATTTTCTGCGAAACTACCTGTCGTATCTCGGTGCACGCGGGGCCCTTGGCGGAGCCGGCGGGCGCGGAGCGTCGATCGCTACGGGCGGAACTCCCTGAAAAACGTCCATTTCGGCGTTGAGGGTATTTTGCTTTAACTCTCTAATTTCTCTCTTCAGGTCGCAGCTTTCCTTGCGCGATTCCTTCAATTCCGATTTTAAACGCTGAACTTCGCGAAACTTATGCGAACCACGGCTCGGCATTCTCAAATTCGGCATTGAAAGCGGAACAAAAATGCTCGCGATAAAAAGCCCTGCCGTAAATGTCAGAAAAAAGGGAACGATCCGCTTCAAAAAACCTTTGTAAAACATAAAACTTTCACCTCTTGTTATATTCCTAATACTGTTTACGGCGATTTCGTCGGATCGGTTTCAAATTTGAGCAAAACTTCCAAAAACCGCAGCGAACTGTCTCTATATTATATCTTTTGGCACCGACCGCAAAGCTTTTTTTGAAAACTTTACCGATTCTTTTATAAAGACTATTCTTGGGTGCGAAACCGGCTTTCGTCGTTGCCCTTAGTTAATATTTCATTTACAATTAATGTTTCAAGTGTGAAACAATGATCGCTTTTCTTTCCGGTAAATTAATTTCCAAGCAGGCAAATTCGGTTATCGTGGATGTCGGCGGCGTTGGATATGAGGTAATGATACCGCTTTCGACGTTTTACGATCTAGGCGAGATCGGAGCAGACGTGCAGCTGCGTATCTACACCAGCGTCCGCGAAGATGCGATACAGCTATTCGGTTTTCGAACGACTCGTGAACGCGAGCTTTATTTAAAGCTAATTTCTGTGCAGGGTATTGGCCCGAAATCCGGTATCGCGATGCTGAGCGGAATGAGCGGAGACGAGATAATTTCTGCGATACGAACCGATGATCTGGCCCGTCTGGTAACCATCCCAGGTATCGGCAGGAAGACCGCTGAACGTCTGGTGATCGAATTACGGGACAAAGTTGCCGAACTTTCCGATGGATCGACGCCGCGCACATCAGCCTCACAAGTTCCGGCCGACTCGGTATTTGACGACGCTCTTTCGGCACTGGTTAATCTAGGTTATCAGAAGAACGCGGCCGAGAAAGCTTTGCAGCAGGCAGTTAAAGACGGAGCGGAAATGAGCGTGCAGAAATTGCTAAGAGCGGCTTTGCAGACGCTGGCGAAATAACGGAACGCAGACGCTGGGAACGCAGGCAGCCTGCCTGCCCGCGGAGTCCGCGAACGCGTTACGTTGCGGCAAAACAGGATTTGACGGTGAAAGTTTTTTCGCGTTGAAGCAACGCTCATTGCAGGCTGGCAGCCTGCGGTCCAATGAATGCTCGAAATTTACCGGTCGATCAAAAACGATTTTTCACTGCTTGATCGAAAGGCGGTTTTCGCTCTCGTTTACGCCGCGATTGGACTATCATGCATTTATTACCTTAAAAATCCGGAGTTTTTGGCGAAGGTATTAAGTAATACCAGATTAGATTATTTTGGCAATCACATAGCCTATCCCGAATCGTACAATCTGCCGCCGCTCGGTTATTGGGTCGTGATCGTTACTATTTTTTACTTTGTGATCCCGGCGGCGGTGATCAAGTTCTTTTATAAAG
>JANMSP010000539.1:0-12136 GCA_031389475.1 Pyrinomonadaceae bacterium | reverse complement strand
TATGCAAGATAAAATATATAGTTTCGTAACAATTTTTTTAGACAATATACGTTAAGATTTACGCGTTCACGCGTGAAAAACCTCATGCCAACGGACTTTTTAATTCCGAAAGAAATCTTTCGGTGACGGTTTTTCACGCGTGAACGCGTTACTCTTACCCTTTCACACAAATCACCTGCTTCAGTTCCGCGACGACTTCTACCAGGTCGCTTTGGTTTCGCATTACTTCCTCGATGTCTTTGTAGGCACCGGGGATTTCGTCGATTACCGCTTTGTCTTTGCGGCATTCGACGCCGCGGGTTTGTGTTTCGAGGTCTTCGCGGGTGAACTTCTGCTTCGCCTTGGTGCGGGACATTTTTCGGCCCGCGCCGTGGGAGCACGAATTAAAGCTCTCCGCATTTCCGAGCCCCGAGATGATGAACGATTTCGCGCCCATCGAACCGGGAATAATGCCGTAACGGCCGGCTTCGGCGTTGATCGCACCTTTGCGGGTGACGTAAACGCTGTCGCCGAAATGCTGTTCGACCGCGACATAGTTGTGATGGCAATTGACGACGAACGGAGCGCGGACGCCCTCGTCCGCATCGCCGCTTGCGGTGAAAACGCCTGTTTGCATTTTAAGCTCATCGCGGACGAAGGCGTGCGCGTTCCCTATGAGGGCGTCCGTGCTCCATCCGAACATTCGGGTGAATGAACGAATAAGACGAGTCATCATGATCTCGCGGTTTTTCATCGCGTAGGCTTGCGCCCATTCAAGATCGTGCCAGTATGCCTTGAATTCCGTCGTGCCGGAAATGAAGAAAGCCAGGTCGGGAGCCGGAAGCGTGTTCAGATCGTGGAGTGATTTTGCCGTGGCAATGTGGCGTGTCGCGATCTCGTTTCCGATATTTCGCGAACCTGAATGCAGCATCAGCCAGACGTTGTCTTCCGTATCGAGGCAAACCTCAATAAAGTGGTTTCCGCCGCCCAGCGTTCCGAGTTGTTTCATCGCTTTTCGTTTACGGTCCTGTACGCCGCTATGAAGCTGATCGAATTCGCCCCACGCGTTCCATTCCAGCGATTCTTCGACCGGCTCCTTGTAATCATTGAACCCCACGGGGATCGCACGCTCGATCTCATGGCGGAATTCTTTCAGCTTTCTATCGAGAATCCCGCTTTTGAAAGGCGTTTTTACCGCCATCATTCCGCAGCCGATATCGACACCGACCGTCGCCGGGATGACCGCATTCTTCGTAGCGATCACCGATCCGACCATCGAACCGATGCCCAAATGAGCATCCGGCATTACCGCAACGTGCTTAAAAATACACGGCAGCCGCGAAACGTTTCGAAGCATATCGTGCTCGTCCGGCGACATCGCGTGAGAAACCCACGAGAGGACGTCCGCCGTCCCGCCGCTGATATTTAGTTTGTTATGTGGCATATTTCCTCCTGTTTTGATGTTCAGAGTGCAAACTTTAGTTTGTCTCTTGTTTTATGAAAAATTGGTCGCGGCGGAAAGAGTCGAACTTTCACCAAAGGCTTATGAGACCTCCGCTCTTCCGTTAAGCTACGCCGCAAAGATTTTTTACCCGCGAAAGGACTCGAAAAGACGCGAAATCAAGAAGTTTAGGTAGCGAGTTAAGAACATTGCCTTCAATCGATAGAAAATCATAAAACGTCTTATTCCTTGTTTCGCTTTCTTTCGCGTATTTCGCAGGCAAATCTTCTTGACTTACCGTAACCTCAATTGGTTATCGAAAATCGGTAGGCGAATGCGCCGGCCGGCGGCATCGTAAGGCAAAAGACAATCGTGTTCGTTGCGAACAAAGAAAAGCATTTTTCGCATTCCTTTGCCCTCGCCGCTTGCCGGGCGCATTCGTTGTGGTAAGACTGATTGTAAAAATTTGTATGAGATTCGCCCTTGCCGGCCGCTTCCGAGGTGAAGCGGCCGGAGCGTTAGCGAGAGATCAGTGAACGGCGGCCATCGTTTTCATTTTTGGCGTAAATGACTGCCGTTCTTCGATCGATTCAGCTTCGGTTTCAATTGCCTGGTGTACGGCATTGACGACCTCGGCGATCTTTCGGATCTTGTAGAGACTATTCTCTCGATCCTCTTTGGAACTAAGGTCGAAATCGAACGAGACTTCGCGGCTGCAATCAGCCAGTTTCAATTCGATCTGGCCCCATTTCCAGTCGTCTTCGCTGCTGTTCGAAATTTCGCGGGTATCTTCGATTACACCGATGATGTAGGCCCGCATTTCCGTTTGTAAATTCAGGAAGGTTCGTTCCTGAACATGGTATTTCTTGCTCATTTTCTTTTCCTCTTGGTTAGATTTTGAAAAATGTGGTGACTTACCGCGACATGATTCAGATAACTAGGAAAAGATGAGAATTCACGTCGCAATCGTTTCTTTATTTCGAGGACTCTTTAGCGCAAACATAGTTTTGTTCTCCTTTGATTAATAAATTTGGCGGGACCGAACGGACTCGAACCGTCATCGTCTTCGTAGACAGCGAAGTGCATACACCTTTCTGCCACGGCCCCATAATGATTTTGGGTTTTAGATTCGCGATCTTGAATTTGTCCGAATTGCGACCGTTTCAAAATCCGCAGGCTACGAAAGTGGGTGGATCGGCGGGATTTAAACCCGCACTCTCCGCATTCACAGGGCGTCGCTTTTCCGGTTCAGCTACGGATCACGTATGCCTAGAATACGAGTAATTGATTGATTGTATTATTGTAAATTTTCATAAAAGCAGTTATCTTAAACATTGTTGACCATTCCTTCGACCTTCCCCATATGGCTCATATAACTAAGTAAATGACACAACAAGCCCTCAATTTAGCTAACGCGCAATTGGAAAACTCATATTGGCGCTGTGTAAAATGCGACGATGGTTCGCCCGAAGTGGAAATGAAAGCATTCAAGAAAGACTACATTCCACCATTTGCGTATGTCGGTTTGGTGTTAGGACCATTGATCGGCCTACTCATCATACTGGGACGACGGGTTCAACATGACCTTACATTGCCATTTTGTAAGAAGTGTTGGCGAAATCTAAAACGTGCCGATTTGTTTGAAACATTAAGCGTATTTTCATTTTTTGTTTCAATTGTTTTGGGTGTTGCACTCCTTTTGAATCTGGATTCATGGACAGCGTTTTTTATTTTTCCCGTTCTCGCCGGAGCATTGATCGTGGGGTCTCAAATCTATAAGCGAGAAAATTATCCGAAGTTTAAAACGGTCCATCGAAAACAGGTTGTCGTTACAAGTGCCGCATCGAAAGATATTGTCTTTGCAAAATAACTAAGCTTTGGCCGAAGTTTTCCGGCAATTGCAAATTCTGGAGCGGGTAATCGGATTCGAACCGATGCTTAACGGTTTTGCAAACCGCCGCCTTTGGCCGCTTGGCTATACCCTCGGGAATAGTTTCGAGTTTGGAGAGTTATAGAGTTGCAGAGTCACCGAATTCCGATAGAAAGGTGAACACTATAACTCGATAGTTTCCAAGTATTTGACGGTGCCGGGACTCGAACCCGGAACATCCTGTTTAGACGACAGGCACACTCTGTTCCAATTGAGCTACACCGCCGTATAAAATTTCAGATTTCAAATTAAGAGATTTCCGACTCTTAATTTGGAATCTGAAATATGAAATATGATATTTAATGGTGAAGACGGTAGGACTCGAACCTACAACCTTCTCGTTCGTAGCGAGATGCTCCGATTCCGTTGAGCTACGTCTCCATGATCAGTTGTCAGTCGCCAGTTGTCAGTTAAGGAAAAGTTCTTACTGACAACCGACAACTGCTAAAGCTATTCAGTTTTCAAACATCAAAAATAAAAAGGAGCGGCTACCCGTGATTCCCATTGAATCCTCGCGTAACCGCTCCTAAAACGTAATTGCTTACTTTCGATGTTTCGGGAGCGGGGACGCCGCTCCCGCTGTGTTAAGTCATTAGTTCAAAACGGTCTGCACCGTTCTGTTTTTGCTGATAATCCGCATTTTCGAGTCCTGGACGCATTACGGCCCAAGGGCTCATATTCGTCCGCAAATCTCTTGATGCAGGCGAGCCGTTGAATATCCGTGTTGTATGTTCAGAATTTCGAATCACTAAATTATCTCCAAAATAAATCTCAAATACTCGCTTCGTTTTCCGAAGAAGCCAAATTTTTAGCACAGAGGAAAATGCTTGTCAAGGGTTTTTCGTAAAAGTTTTTTGCAGTTATTTGAAAAATCTAGAAATGACGGAAGCCTTTCGGTTGCAGAAACGATACGCCCTTTTGGTCAACAACCTCAATTATTCCAACATTTGCAGTAATCTCGCCGATGCGGGTAATTCCCGGAAGATTCGCATTTGAGATTTGTTTTTCGTCTCCAGTAAAAAGAAGTTCGAAATCTTCGCCGCCGTTAAGTGCCAGGCCGGCCTGTTGCGCGGAATTGAAAGATAATTCGTCCAGATTCCGGTCATAGGGCAGATTTTCGCAATATATTCTGGCCCCGACACCGCTCATCGTGCAGATATGCAAAAGGTCGGATGATACGCCGTCGCTCAAATCGATCATTGCCGTTGCCAAACCTAAGGCGGATAACTGTTCGCCGGTCTTTATCTGCGGTATCGGCCGAAGCTGCCGCGTTATCAATTGTTTTTTGCGGTCATTTGATGTGCTATAGCGACAGCCTGATTCTAGAAGCATAAGACCCGCTGAAGCTCCGCCTAGTTCTCCGGTAACATAAATCGAATCACCCGGTTTTGCGCCCGACCTGAGAATTGCTTTTCCTTTTGCAATGTTGCCGATTACGGTTGAATCGATGACAATTTTGTCCGGTGTTCTCGACAAATCGCCCCCGATCATCTCGACATTGTAATGCCGAGCCACAGTTAAGAAACCTTTATAAAACTTATCATTGAAATCGGTTTCCCAGACCGCTTTAGGTAATCCAAGAGAGATCAAAGCAAAAACCGGCTTCGCACCCATTGCAGCAATATCCGAAAGGGAAATGGCGAGTGCTTTTGCACCTATTAGTTCAGGAGTCGTCCAATCGAGTCGAAAGTCGATATCCTCGACGAGCATGTCGGCGGTGATTACCATGTCGGTCTTGGCGTCTTTGGGCAGGACCGCGCAGTCGTCGCCGACTTTATTAAGGCCATATTTCTTCTTAATGTTTTGGATGAAGTCGAATTCGGAACGCATTATTTCAATGTTGACACAAGTGGCTTAAACTCATAGAATAACGGCGGCAGAATTTACAAAGAACTTTAACACAATTATTAACAATATGGGCCAAGCTGCGGTTGTAATACCTGAGAAAATTTACTTCAAGATCGGCGAGGTATGCGAACTTGTCGGCGTTCAGGCCCACGTGCTGCGATATTGGGAAACGGAATTTTCGATGCTCTCGCCTCAGAAGAACCGATCCGGCCAGCGTAGCTACCGGCGGCGCGATGTAGAGATTTCGCTGCGTATAAAGCAGTTGCTTTATGACGAAATGTTCACCATTGCCGGAGCAAAGAAAAAGCTGCAAACCGAGCTTCGGGAAACGACAAAGCTAAAGATCGTCCACCCGGAACCGGTCGATACGAATTCGTCAAATTCCGTCGATGCCCCTGGCTTGTTTGACGAGGATTTGGAAATAGACGAAATTCCACCTGTGTTTGCGTTAACTGAATCGGATATCTTGACAAGCGAACGACGAGAGGCTTTGAAGGAACTTGCGTCCCTGCTACTCGAACTGCGTGAAATGCTCAAGACCAATCAAACCGAAGAAGCATCGAACCACTTGCGAAATATCTAGTTTGACAAATCCCGGCCTTAAACCTAATCTTTAAATTCGATATATCGGGACGTGGCGCAGTCTGGTAGCGCGTTCGCTTGGGGTGCGAGAGGCCGTGAGTTCGAATCTCGCCGTCCCGACCAATAATAATGGGGCCTTCGATGAATTTCGAAAGCCCCTTTTTCGACGCTTTCGCTTAGCCCGCGAGAGGACTGAATCCTAGAACACTGTAAAGGAAGGGCTTATCGTACTTACTCGTTTTCAAAACTGCCACCATCCGGCAACCTTCGAAATGAAATCCCTATTACAACTCACATTCGGCTCAAATATGTACTGTCCGGGAATGTTACCGTTCCAACTTCCTCTCGAAAAGACAGCAACAACGGGGCTCCGATGAATTTCGGAAGCATTATTTTTTTCTCGCTAGCGGATAGTTTTTATGTACGAACAGTTTCTAGTTGCCCATCAAATGTCATTGAGTATGTAATCCCGCTAAAAGTCGACCCCTCCAAACCTCTCCAGCCAATTAATCTCATTAAAACCTGAGTGACGAGAGCACTCAAAGTTTTCGGTTTAACCTTTCGTTTGTTCCAAGTTCGTGGTCTGTACCGCACAAGTGACTATCCGTTAAATTTAGCTTAGCCTCGCCTCAAATACCGTTCTATTCTTTATCTTAATAAGTTGTTCTAAGTTGTTCTATAAATGCTGCTAGATGTTAAAAATTTAAAGAAGGATTTCATCGTACCTGACGGATCGAAACAAGCTGTCGTAAATCTTGACTATTTCGGCTTGGGAAGCACCGAGCAAATATCGTTTGAAGGCGGAAGCGGTACGGGGAAAACGACATTTCTTAATCTCATAGCCGGTGTTTTGCAGGCCGACTCGGGCCGAATTTCGATCGACGGCTCGGAGATATCGAGCTTGAGCGAATCGAAACGGGATGAACTGCGGGCGCAAAAGATAGGATATATTTTTCAGACATTCAATCTTTTGCAGGGCATCACCGCATTGGAAAATGTTGTGTTGAGCATGGCTTTCGGGAAAGGAGCGGACGAACCGTACGCTCTGGATGAGGAGGCCGAGAGATCCGTGTCGATCTCTCAGGAAGAAATGCTATTTGAAATAGATTCGCCGGCAAAATTGACTGTCAATCTGGTCGCCGTCGAGAACGCACTAACAGGGGAGAAACGCGGTGCCACCAGCGAGTTTCTCGGACAGAACAGCCGGCTTAAAAACGTGAGCGAGTTCGAGGGCCGTGTTAAATCGATCACGATCCGTGGACGGCATGCATAGCGGTTTGTTAGGTTAACGGAAGGCCAGCATAAGAACCAAGTTTCTTCATAGTATCATGTTGATCTTCGGCATTAAGGCTAAGCCGTTATCGGTTGCAAACTCCTGCCCGTCCGACGACTATATCAACAGCTCACCAAAACGCTTTACTAATAACGCCGGTCAGGTAAAAAATACAGCGGATACAGGCTTTAATAGGTTCATTTAGCCGGTTCAGAGAATGATGTTGAACGGATTACCGCGCACAATGCGGAAGCGGCCGTTCAATTCCATGGAAAGGATTTCTAGTTCGTGTAGAAAATCCTGGCTTATATTACCGGTGATATGCCAATCCACTAAGGCGTCGCCAAAGCTCCCGAGTATGGCGATGTCTTTGTTCAATTCTTGTGTGATCCTTTCGGTACGCGTCAATGTGGCTGACGCATAATGTTTTACCTCGCGCAGAACGATATTGGCGCTATCGCGGAACAAGCGGTCAACCTTGCGGAAGCCGGCGCTGGTTGGTATTTCGACCTGAGCCAATCCCTCGGGCGGTAATTCGAGACGCCGGACAAATTCTTCGAGAGCGTCGGCTCCGCGATCCGTAAATATGCTCCGAAGATCGTCGCGGTTGGCCGGCGAGAATTTTTGGGCATAAGTTTTCGGCAGCATCGCCGCACCTTCGCCCGCAGCTTCCATTCCTTCGCCAAGCGCCCCGGAAAACTGGGCCTCGCTAGCCTTGCCGGGAACGCTTTCGACGACGCCAACGCCGGTATCACCGCCCGGCCCGAACGATACTTCATCGCCGCGTCCGAGCTGCATCTCGCGCTCTGCGGCATCGACCATCGGGTCCGCGACCTTGCGTTCGAGATCGGTGATCAAATCGTCCAAGTTAACGCCCGGCGTTTCCAGAGCTTCGTCAAGTTTCTTGCGTCTTTGATTGCTTGATCCTTCAATTAAAAAGAGGAAGCTATAATAGAAGTTCTGCGAGGTATATACATGACTGTAACTCCACCGAAACGATGAGACTTTAACCTCGTAAAACGTTATTTATAATCCACATCAAGCACCTCGACAGCGTAACCGAAACCGGCTTTATGGCAATGGATCGGCTACAAAATCCAGACCGGTGATTTCATCCTTAACTCCGATTGCAATTGTCGGCTGATTAAAAGTATATTGTTTCGCGGAGATGCCGACAATGTAGGTCGCTCCGACGGTAACATTATAAAAACGGTAATAGCCGAAAGAGCTGGAACGGACGGTCCGAATCGATCCGTCTTGAGCTGTCAGCGTGATCACCGCGTTTCGTATGCTCGAGTCCTGAGCGGTTCTCACTCGTCCGCTAATACTGACCAGAGCGGCAGTCGGAACATTCGGCCCTGAAATAGTCCAGGGTGAAAATTGGGTGACATTGTTGTATTCAACCCAGTTTTGAGTAGTATTCCGGTTGGATACACCTTCCGGAGTCCAGTTAGTGCCGTTGTTTCTCCACAATTGCATCGTCGATTCGGTGTTGCCGTTCAGCTCCGAATCCAGATAATGCAGGCGAAGCGTCGCGGTATAAGGGCCGCCGCCGGTCGGAGTGATGAGATAGGTGCGATTAGCCGCGTTGGGAAAACCGGCGGGTGCGGACAACCCGACATTGACCGTGATGTCCGTCGGCGGAGTGCCGGATGTAAATTGAATCGTGGTGAAAGGGTTGCCAAAAGCAAAGATCGCTCCCGGACAAGCGGCAAGATTCGTGCGGCGAATTTTGCCGATCACGTCGCCTGATCCGTTCCATGGCACGCTGCACGGCAAACTGAGCGTGAATGCTCCCGTGTTTATCCGGCCCTCAACCCATAGGTTTCCGCCGTTGTAGGTAAAATCGTTGAGCAATGTCGTGGTTGACAACGAATCTATAAACAATCGCGGGTTTCCTGACCACGATCCGGTGCCGCCTAGATTCTGTATCAAAGGCGAACCAAAGGAATCCCCGAAATTAACGAACAGGCCGCCGTCAATAAGCCCGTTATTGGCAAAGTTAGACCCTTTGAATCTGATCGAAGGACTGTCGCTAAAGACATTTATTATGCCGTTGTTCTCAAGATCTCCTCTTGCTTCAACGCCAAAATCATAAAGCGAAAGTATTGCCCCTGCATTCACTTTGAGTTTTCCGTTAGAGACAATTGTTCTTCCCCTAACCGTGCCGGAAACTATTTCCAGATCAGGATCAATGGTGAGCGGGCCGGTAATCCTAGCCGGGCCGCCGACCGGCTGCATTTTGACCGTGCCCGTGCCGGTGATCCTGCCCCCAAATGAATTCATCGGGCCGGTTAGCGTCAGAATTTTCCCGTTTGTGTTTAACGTCGTTCCAGTCGCTGTCAGTATTTGATTGCTAAAAAACGTGACATCGTTTTGAAGCGTGACAGTGCCGGTCGAAGGCGAGCCGCCGCCGATATTCACGTTAACCGGCGTCCACGAACCCGTTCCGGCAATAGACTGCGTCCTCGAACCGCCGCTATTGTTGAAAGTGAAGAAATCAATATTGCCGACCGATCCATTATTGGTGAATGTCTGCCCGTTAAAATTGAAATTAGAACTGCTGAGCCGCGTCATCGAACCGTTATTCAATACATTACCGTTCGCGGTAATGAAGCAGCCGTTCATTGCCAATGTCGCACCGGTATCTATGACCAGGGCGTTTAAGGGGCCGCCGGATTGGCATTCGACAACACCGGATGCGATCGTCACCGTCGGTGTAAAATTCGGAGCGTTTGATGCGAATGTGGCGCTTCCGCTGACTGGTGCGAGTCTGATCGTTCCCGTGCCGAGAAGCGATGCCGCCGTGCCGCTGCTGAAATTGCCATTGTGGTTTAAGGTCTTGTCGCCGACATTGAGCGTGCCCTGGACGGAAAAGTTGGGTATATCGAATGTCACATCGCTGCCGAGTGTGACAGTTTGAAGAGGTCCGCTAAAGCCTCCGGGAATAACAAAAGCCCCGAATTGCCACTGACCCGACCCCGAAAAAACATGGTTTGTGAAGAAAATTCCAAGACCTGGAGCTTTTAGAAGGCCGCCGTTGTCTATGTTGCCGCCAACGCTTATCCCAGCCGTGCCAAGTGCTTCAATGCGGCCGTAATTTTCCAGATTGCCTAGCACACGGACATGATCCGCGGAAATTCCGCTATCGGGACCTGTCGCAAGATTTACGCTTTCAAGCTTAGTGTTCACCGTCATGATTCCTGTATTAGTTACGTTGCCGGTCGCCCTAATTTCGTGGACCCGAATAATTCCTCCGAGCGGCCCGGCATTGTCCGGACGTCTGGAATTAAAAAGATTTCGCGCACCGAAAATCGCCTGGGAACCGGGACCGGCATGGATATTTCCAAAATTTATTACATCCCCGGTGGCTCCGATACTAAGATCCATTCTGAGGTCTTGATACACCGCCATGTTCCGCGCCCGGCCGCCGCTCGACACTCCGGGTTTTAAATACATTGGGCAGACGACTGCGATATCGTCATTTTCGGTCGGCACCCGCCCAATATTCCAAGAGCAGGGACAATCCCATTCACCGAAGCAAGGGCAGGCCGGATTGATCGGCGGTACACATACCGATGCCGCAAAAAGCGGGTTGGCAGTCTTGTAAAGACCTCGCCCGTGCGTGACCGCAACAAGATCGCCCTTGAGCCAGAAAAGATCATCAACCGACACATTGGCCGGTCCGTCTTGCGGCAACTCCCATGTCGCACCCGCATCCTCAGACGCAAAAATACCAATTTCCGTGCCGACATAAAGCAAATCCGGGCGGACGGGGTTGATTTCCAGAGCGCGTATCGGCACGCTCGGCAACCCCGTGATTCCGGCACCGCTGACATCTGTCCATGTGACACCGAGGTCTTTCGTCACATAAATGTTGTTTGCCGCAAAGCCGCCGTAGGTTGCATAGATCCAGTTCGGGCTTCTCTTTTCGTCGATCACAAGGCTCGTCACGAAGCGGTTCGGAGTTACGCCATTGATATTGATTCGGACCCAGCAAGGTGAGTTTCCGGCAACGCAAGGACCTGAAGGTACAGGATTGCTGCCGGTGCCGTCGAATGTAAAGAAGATCTGTCCAAAATTGTGGCCCACGGCTATCAAATCGGAATTATTAGGCGAAACAGCGATGGCGCTGATAGGGATATTCACAGGCGGGATCAGCCCGTTGGAAAGCGGAGGTTTGATAGCGGCCCAGGTCGGAAGACCGGCTGCTTTGACATCGTTGCTGCGCCAGAGGCTCAGACCGCCAGCCAGCATTCGGTTAGGATCATTGGGATCGAGAATAAAGGGGGCAATGAAGTTTGCCCCGTTAAAAGCGTCTAATATACCGGTTCCCAGACACGGGCCGCCGTTGGGATTAGTCTGGCCGCTGGGTAATGTCGGGATAGGGTTGCAGTAAATATAGCTTGATGAACTTCCGCCGTCGGTGCTTCGGACAATTCCTAAATTGATGTATTCGTTGTAAAAATAGTTGTTATCGATTGGATCAGCCGCCGAGTATCCGCCATCGCCCCCAAACATGCTTGTCCAATCCTGGGCGTTTCCTGAATATCTCAGCGTACCGTTATCCTGCGTTCCGCCAATAATAACTCCAGCGGAATTTGCGGCCCCGCCGTAAAATTGTGTGACGCCGAGATTGTTATTCAATTCCGTCCAGCCGATCGATTCGGTTGCCGTTACGGTGGCGGTGGACACGTCATCGGTTTTATAAATGCCGCCGTCGTTGGTAAAGAAAACTGTCTTATTCGTATTATTGTTAAAACCCGGATGCGCGACGATCATATGATGATCGGAATGAGCCGATCCAAAAGCTCCGTTCGCCATTCCGGTCCACGTCAGTCCGCTGTCGAGGCTGCGGAACAAATTAATTCCGCCGACAACGATAAAAGTCGGATCTTGCGGATTAACCCAAATAATATTGTCATAACCGCCCTGACCGCCAAGAAAAGTGTTCCCCGGAGGCGCGGTTGTGTTGACCCGGGTAAAGTTTTGTCCGCCGTCATTGCTTAAGAATATATCTCCCTGAACCGTAGGAACCGCAGGCGGAACAGGCCGATACTGATCGACCAATGCGTAAACGATA
>JANMSP010000462.1:0-2888 GCA_031389475.1 Pyrinomonadaceae bacterium | reverse complement strand
GGACGTTGCTCGTTTTTACAACGACGCTCCGCACACAGACAAACAAAAGCTGCAAGCCCTGTTCGGAAGCTGGCTGAAACAATACTCTGAAGCCGATGTTGATTCTTTGAAACGGACGATGGACGAAATCAGCCGTAATGCAGACAGTCGGGGCTTAACACCTGAAATTTTAGAATCGCTAATGGCTAACTGATAACGACAATTGTGTTTTGAGGTTTATTTATGATTACGATTACATTTCCTGACCGCGATACCGAAAAACGAGCTTTGGGCTTTCTGCTTGGGCGATTCTCCGGGCGCGTCTTAAAATCAGGCGAACATATTGTTCCTGAAGCTGCTCTTGAGGCTTTAGCAAATGCAAACATTCCATTTACCGTTTTAGGCAGATCAACATATGAACAACAGATTGCGGCGGTTCGAGGTATTGTTCCCGTTACAATTTAACGATGGCCGCGAAGTGCCGCCCGACTGGTTGGCCGAAGCTGTTTTGGAAATTGTCGAAAAGTTCGATGCGGCGAGCTATGAAACCCAGAAAGTTGAAGGTCATTGGCGGCATCAGGACATTTTGTACCGTGATAGTTTAGTAAAAATTGTGATTGACGCAGCGGACGAGGAGGCTAACCGCGAGTGGATGCGCGAATATAAAGCGCGTTGGAAGAAAAAGTTGGATCAACTTGAATTGTGGCTCGTTAGCTATACTATTGACGTAGATTAAAGGCGCTTCCTTCAATGCTGCCTCTGCAAAACGATTTAGGACTTCTTGCTTCCAATTTATTCGGAATAGCTTTTCCTCGCGATCACTTTTAAATTTTCACGCCAATTTTCGTGGAGTTCAAATCGCCATATTTCGATTTCCTTTGAAAGCATTTTTGCGAAGAGCTCGTAATCGCGGTGAAAGCTTAGTGCGGGTGCGACGGTGTAAACTAGGGCCGGTTTATCGATAATTTCGAGGTCGCCGAAGGCTTTTGCTTTTTTTAGTTCGCCGCGGCGGCGCTGCAATTCGATCTTTCGCCAGTAATCGGCGGCCTGGAAAAGCATCTCGCGGTCGGGCGATGTTTTTAGCTCGATGATGACGAGGCGGCCGTCTTTGCGGAGGGCGAGCAGGTCGATCTTGTCGGCGGATGTACGGAATTGGTTATAGATCGGCGACAGGACAAGGTTTGCATCGAGTAATTTTATATTGCGGCGGAGAATCGATTCGAGCCACGATTCGGGTGACAGCCGATAAAGCTCATGCCGCTTTTCCGCCGGATTTGGGCGGCGGTATTTTTCGAGATTTTCAATTAATTCGGCGAGATCGCCAAACGAATCTTCGCTCAAAGGCCTGCGATTTTTCTCTATACCGAACCAAGCTTTTTCAATGCCCAGAATCTTGCGGACGCGTGCAAACGGAACTCCGAGAAATCGCAGTGTTTCCCCTTGCTTCGAAAAAATTACGTCGATCTCATCCGGCGCAATCTCTATAATTCGGCGAGCCGTTTCACTCGTTTCCACGGTTTCCGGCAAGACGAGCTTTTTTGCTGATTCCCGCCAGAGATCGGAAATTTTAAGCGATTTAAGTTCGCGGACAATTGATGTTTTAGGTAGGATTTCAAAGATTTTTATTTGGCTCTTCACCGGTTCCCGCAAAAGAGCGTGAAGCTTTTGCAGATTTCGTGCTTGCCGTTTTTCTCCGGCGATCCAAATCTCATTCACCGGCTTTTTAATTCGATTTTGAAGTTTCCTCAGCCACAACATCGCCGATGTCAGAAGTGTTTCAGGTGTTGAAATTTCCGAAACATCCGACAAGATTGCAGTCTGCGAGCCTAACTTTGATTCGACTAGTATCTGTGCAAAGCGGCCGTTCTCGGCGTTCAGGGCAACACGGATCAGCTTTAGATTCGGGAAAGTTTCCGCTATCGCTCGAGCTGTCTCGTTTGCTTTCTGCAAACGTGCGAGTTCGACGGTCAGGCTTAACTCATACGCGGAAATTCTCGGCACAAGACGAAACTTTTCTTTGCCTCGGCCGAATTTCGAGGCCAAAATTAAGCCGATCTCTTCACCTTTCACAGAAAATTCTTCGATCCGCCACGCCTGAAAACCTTTCTCATCTAGAAACCCAAAAAGTGTTTTTTGCCCATCTGTAGTTATCTCGATCTCCGTATTTCGAAGCGGAAAAGTCCGGCCGTTTTCGCGGATCAAAAGCCATTCAAAATGCGTGTCGATGAGTTCCGGCAAAGTGGGCATCTCTACCATTTATAATTTTCCGCGAAAAATTTCATCATCGATTCGCTCCAGTCAGAATACCCTTTTTCGGAAGGATGAATGCCGTCGGCGAAGAAGCCTTCGAGGACGATGTCGCGCGGCTGATGGTAATAAAAAACGCGGTCCATTTTGCTAGTAAGGTCTTTGATATTTGAATCGTGCAGCTTGGAAAGTTCCCACAGCAGAAATTTTATCGGGTGCGGAATCGCCGGTGAAAGCTTAATCATCGGGCAATTTGATAGAAAGAACGTCGCGTCGGGATTTCGCTTACGCAAAATACCCAAAAGCTCGGTCATGTCACGCCGCCATTTACGCGGGCTGCTCAGTTTCATCACGTCGTTCCCGCCGAGGCCGACGAGAATGTGATCGTAGGTTTCATCTGGGATCAGCGGAACTAATTCATCGATCGTCCGTCGCGCGGTCACGCCGTTTCTACCAACCACTTTCCAGTTTACAGTTTTGCCGATTTGCAAACCTAGCCGTTTCGCAAATTGTCCCGCTAGTGCAAATTCATGAGTTCTAGCGCCCAATCCAGCGACGGTCGATTCGCCGATCACCAGCAATTTGACGCTTTCCGCTCCGCTGCCGCTTGTACCCGTTGTTTTTCCGCCGGCTCCCGGCAGCAAGCCGACCTTTCTCCGCGT
>JANMSP010000408.1:0-2474 GCA_031389475.1 Pyrinomonadaceae bacterium | reverse complement strand
ACCAGAAAACTCGGTGTCAAAGAAGTGAAAATGGTGTTCGCCGACGACGGCACGGGAACACAGGTGCGCGATGTGGTCGAGACGCAGCGTAACCGTTTTTGCCTGGCCGGTTTCGAGGTTTTACAGCTTGCCGAATGGGCGTGCGCTATCGAAGATCATTACTCGAAACTCGCCGGAAAGGCCCAGCCGATGGACATCGAATGGGCTAAGGACGGCATCACCGGCGAGCTTTTTATATTGCAGGCAAGGCCGGAAACCGTGCATACGCAGAAGGACCAGAATTTCATAGAGACTTATCATTTGACGGGAGATCACGGTGCTCCGCTGGCTACCGGTGTTGCGGTCGGCGAGAAGATCGGGCAGGGAAAAGCGCATGTTCTACTCGATTCGGCGAAACTCACGTCGTTCAAGGAAGGTGAAATTCTCGTCACGACGATGACCGATCCGGCGTGGGAGCCGATAATGAAACGGGCGTCGGCGATCGTTACCGAACGCGGCGGGCGGACATGCCACAGCGCGATCATCAGCCGCGAGCTTGGGATTCCCTGCATTGTCGGGACCGGAAACGCGACCGAGGTGGTAAAAAGCGGTACGGACATCACCGTGTCGTGCGCCGAGGGCGACCGCGGAAACATTTATTATGGCAACGTCGAATTTCGTGTAGACAAACGTGAAATCACCGACAGCGAACGCCCGAAAACGCAGGTGATGATGAACGTCGGCGATCCCGATCACGCGTTCGCGGTATCGCGTCTGCCGAATGACGGCGTTGGCTTGGCGCGGCTCGAATTCATTATTAATAATCACATCGGCATTCACCCGATGGCTTTGGTTAATTATCCGAATTTGAAAAAACCGGCCGATATCGAGTTAATTTCTAGCAAGATCCTCGAAGAAGACCCAAAGGAATTTTTTGTCCGCTGTTTAGCGGAAGGCGTCGGGCGGATCGCGGCGGCTTTTTATCCGAAGCCGGTCATTGTCCGTATGTCCGATTTTAAGTCAAACGAATACGCGATGCTGGTCGGCGGCAAGGAATTCGAACCGGTCGAAGAAAATCCGATGATCGGTTTTCGCGGAGCGTCGCGGTATTACGACGACCGTTATAAAGCAGGTTTTAAATTGGAATGTCAGGCACTATGCCGCGTGCGGGACGATATGGGTTTGACGAATGTGACGCCGATGATCCCGTTTTGCCGCACGGTCGAGGAAGGCGAAAAAGTGATTGCTCTTATGGGCGAGCACGGGCTGGTACAGGGCGAAAATGGTTTAGAGATCTACGCGATGTGCGAGCTTCCGGCGAATGTCGTGTTTGCGGATGAGTTTTTACAGATTTTTGACGGTTACTCGATCGGATCGAACGATCTGACGCAGCTTGCGCTTGGACTCGATCGCGATTCCGAAATGGTCGCGCATCTGTTCGATGAAAGAAACGGAGCGGTCGAGAAAATGGTAGCAATCGCCATCGAAGCCGCGATCCGAGCCGGAAAAAAGATCGGCATCTGCGGACAGGCGCCATCGGATTATCCCGAATTTGCAGAGTTTTTGGTGAAGAAAGGTATTAATTCCATTTCACTGAATCCGGATACGGTTATTCAGACTACGCATCATATTCTGGAAGTGGAGAAGAGTTTGAGAGTGTGAACGGTAGAGTCGCGGAAGATTTCTGAATCCAGCCGGAAAAGCATAGCTTTTCCGCAAATAGGGCGGCGAAGCCGCGTGTTGTTGAATTGGAGTATCAAAAACGATAAACTCAACCATCCCTGAATTTTCATTTTGCCGCTAAATTGCCGTGGTCGATTTATAGATGTCAGCAGTACAAGATTACATCCCGCAAAATCTAGTTAAGCATTTTCGCCGTCAGGCATATCGTGTCTGGGTAATTTCATTGGCAGCTGTCGGGTTTTGGGTAGTTTTAATTCTACTTCCGCCCGTTGCGGCAAATGGCTTTCCAAACATTTCCGCTCCACTCTACACATTTTTCAGCTTTATCTGCCATCAGATTCCTGAAAGGTCGCTGCATCTTGGCGGGCATCAGCTTGCGGTTTGTTCGCGGTGTTTTGGGGTTTATTTCGGGCTGTTTACGGGGTTTTTGATATATCCGCTATGGAGGAAAATCGAAGAGATCGAGCCGGTCGCGAGGTTTTGGCTATTTCTTTCCCTGATCCCAATCGGCATCGATTGGGCTTTGACGATGTTCGGTGTTTGGGAGAATACACATCTTTCGCGGGTTGTTACGGGATTGATCCTAGGCGTTGTATGCGCGACATTTATCATTCCGGCGTTGGTTGAGATCGTGCGTAATACTTCAAGGCGGAAGCCTGACCGTTAGGAAGGGCTTTCTTACACCTTGGCGCTAAGAAAGCCCTTCCTAACGGTCAGGCTTCCGCCTTGAAGTATTACGCACGATCTCAACCAACGCCGGAATGATAAATGTCGCGCATACAACGCCTAGGATCAATCCCGTAACAACCCGC
>JANMSP010000396.1:0-3637 GCA_031389475.1 Pyrinomonadaceae bacterium | reverse complement strand
GTTCCACCGCGATTCACTTCCGGGTAAAATGGGCTGCCCGCAGAAACAAATGGTCGATAAAGTTTTGAATGGCGAAGTTTGAAAAAATGCGGTGTGGTGTTTAAGATAATTTAGTTTGATTTGATTTGATTTGATTTTCCTTCTTTCGCGTACTTCGTGGATAACGGTTTTTAGAATTTGTCCACGAAATACACGAAATAAGAAAATAAAGTATAAGACTAAAGAAGTCAGAAGTAACCTACAGGTGTAGGTTAAAAGATAGGAGAGAATAATGGTTGATTTAGTTCCGTCGTCGGAATCGGTGATGAAGATTCTTCAAGATACTGGAGCATATCGGAAAGGGCATTTTATATATCCGAACGGCAAGCATGCGTCGCATTACTTCCAGATGCCGTTGGCTTTTCGTTATTATGATAACGCCCGCATCCTTTCGGTAGGGCTGAGCCGTTTGTTCCGCATGGAAAAGAGTATCGCGGGCCGCCTGCCGAAGGTGTCGATCATCAGCCCGAGTCCGGGCGGCATTATGGTCGCTTTCGGCGTTCGTGAAGCTTTGAGTGCGGAGCAGATCTATTGGGCCGAAATGGAAGACGGCTCGCGGCAATTTCGCCAATACATGAGCGAAACGGATGTCCATCCGGCGATCATCGTTGACGATATCAACCGTTCCGGCAAAGCGATCCGCGAAACAGTCGATTTGGTGAAAAGCGTCGGCTCGGAAGTGATTGGCATTGGAACGATCGCAAAATTCGACGATTCGCCCGCTGAATTCGATGGAATTCCGGTCAAGACTTTATTGAGTTTTGACGTGAATTTCTACGAAACCGAAGAAGAATGGAGAGGATCGCGAAGCGCGTCTGATGCGGAAGAAGAGAAGGTAAGGTTTTAAAATGTTCTGAGTTCAAGCTTCAGCTTGCTTCTTACCAGCCGAAAGACAGACTGAAGCTTGAACTTAGAACTTTTAATCAAACTCCCGCAGTTTCCGCTGTAGTTCACGCCGCTCTACGTATAACCGCAAAAACCTATCGCGGCTTGTCAGAAAAAACCAGATCGCCTTTGCCCAGCCGCGAAGTTCTACTGTTTCCTCGAGAGTATAGAGTGCAGCGTAACCGCATAAAAACGAACCTGGAATCGAAACTAAGGCGATATCCCAACCGAATACAAAAAGCAGCACAATCGCAATAATCAACCATGTCGCCGGCACAAATAGCATCCCGGCAAGCACTTTGACGGTGGATGCAATATCGTCGGCCCCGTGCCGCGAATAAAGCCTCGCAAAAAGCTTGCACAACTGGTAAGCCGGAAAATGGATAACGGTTCCGGCAACCGCCAGCGGCGATAAAAATATCAGCAGCCACGTCTGCACAAACGCCCGTTTTACGACGAACCCGCGGGAATATTGAGCGAGCGACAAATGGGCCGGCTCGATGCCCAATTTGTTCACCTTCTCGTCGTAATTTTGGATACGGCGGTGGAGCTCGGTATCGTTTGGAAATTGATTCTCGGCAATGTAATTTTTCAGAAAGTCCAGCTTTTCGCCGAGATTCTCGTTTTCGGCGGCCGTCGCGAATATCCGCTCGGCGATATTTGCGGTTTGTAGTTCGGCCTCCGTTTCGGCATTGAGCGTCACCACGCGCAAGGCATCTTCTATCTGCACCGTGAGTTTTCTCACGGCGTCACGCGGCGGCTGTCCGTCGGCATCCATTTCTATGCGTTCGACTTTGAAAGGCTTACCGAAATGAAGCAGAGCTTCGCTGCGGAATGTCGTTTTACTAGTGTAATAGAGGCCGACCGGAACAATTTCGATATCTATCGGCTCGCCGCTTGAAACAGTTCCCAGGGCGATGCGGGCGGCTCCGGTCTTGGCCGGAAGCAGCTTCGGCGAATTGTGGGAAACGCCTTCCGGGAAAAGAGCTATCGAACCGCCGTGTTGCAATAGATCGTGACAGGCTTCAAATGTTTTTTGATTCTTAGAAACGTCCTCACCAGCGTCAATTCGCCGGTAAAGCGGCAATGCAGAGACCGTACGCAGCAAAAACGAGATGACCGGAAGTTGAAACAGCGTGGATTTGGCGAGAAACGATATCGTTCGCGGCATCGCGATAAAAACTAGCGCCGCATCTACAAGGCCGTTCGGATGATTATGAACAAAGATCAGCCCGCCTTTTTGCGGCACATTCACGGCATTTACCGTTTCGATCCGGCGAAAGAAAAAGCGCAGGGCAATCCCGAAAGCGGCCAGAATCAAGCGAAAAACAATAGTTCCCTTTCGATTTAGGATCAAATCCGAAAGCGTCAGTTTTTTGAATTGAGGTGACATGCGATCAAACGCTCACCGCTATAAGCCCGGATAGTTTATAACGCTGATAACGCCTGCTTCGAGATTCGATGGGTTTGGATTCGGAAGTTTTATAAGCGTAAATTTGTGGTTAAACCTTTCAGCTGCTGACATTCGGCCATCGGGCGCGCTCTGCCATTCGTAATTAACTATTGCACCGTCCTCGAATTCATAAACGCGCACGATATGATCGTCTTCGTAAATTGTCGGCGTTTCCGAAACGATAAGGTCACGGTCATCACGCATAATGATCTGAACGTATTTTTCGGCTTCGTTCATGTGCTTTGTGTGGTAAGAATTATCTTGCCGAGCGCCTTGCTTTCGATTACGGCGTGGTGCGCTTGAGCGGCCTCGGCGAGCGGGAATTTTTTTCCTACTACCGGATTAAGAAAGCCCTTACTCAAACCATCAAAAATAGCATCGTTAATTTCGTTCATCTGTGCTCGCGGGGCATTAAATAAAGACATTCCGTAAATCGTTGCATCTTTAGTCATCGCCGAACGCGGATTAAAATCCAAACTTCCGCGATTGCCGATGACCGTGATCCGCCCGAACATCGCTAAAACGTCGAAATCCTTCTGCAAATTCACATTTGCGAGCATTTCGAGAATTATATCCACGCCTTTGCCGCCGGTAACAGCTTTAATTTCTTCCATGTACGCTTCGGACGAATGATCGAACACGTAATCGGCTCCCTGATGCGACACCAGTTTTCTTCCTTCTTCAGAGCTTGCCGTACCTATCACGTTTAGCCCTGCATTCTTTGCCCAATGCACGGCCGCAATCCCGACACCGCCTGACGCACCGTGAACCAGCAGCGTTTCACCCGCGATAGCTTTTGCTTTTTGAAACAGCCCGCGATAGCTCGTCGCATACGGCGTCCAGACACCTGCACCTTGCTCGAAACTCACATTATCCGGCAATAACCCAAGCTGACTTTCTTCGCAAAGCGAAAATTCAGCGTAAGTTCCAGTCAACGAATCGGCGGTGTAAACGCGATCACCGATTCTATATTTCGTAACATTCTCACCAATTGATTCAACAATTCCAGCCGCATCCTTTCCCGGCGTATAAGGCAATTTCGGAGCTAATGCATGAATTCCGCTGCGCAGATATGTATCGACCGGATTTACACCGGCCGCCATTATCCTAACCAACACCTGCGAATCTTGCGGCACAAGTGTCGTAACATATTCAATCATATTTAATTGGGTTTTACCTAATTTTTTGACTACAATCGTTTTCATTTCGTAACGCGGACATCCTTGTCCGAAACATTTGCGTACATGGATGTCCGCGTTC
>JANMSP010000388.1:0-5514 GCA_031389475.1 Pyrinomonadaceae bacterium | reverse complement strand
CACCGTCTATGCTAGTGAAATGCGAATTCTCGGAATGAAGAACCTGATCCGCAACGTCGTCCCAATCGATTCCCTTCGCACGCGTCAGCATCTTGACCGCGATCGCCGCCACGGCTGCTCCACCAAAAGCAATTGCCAGATTTTTCTTTTTCATTTGTTCAGACCGCCGCTCAAATCCTCTGTATCTTGCCTGACATTCCACATTCTAACTCAAAACTATTTTCGGCTGCACGGTTTTTTCTGCTTCATTGTAAAAACCGATGGCGATAATTTCTCCGTCTTCGTTCACCATCTGGATCGCCTCTCCGCTTTTGAATTCCAAATCGAATATTCGAGACGAAAGGCCGTTGAGCGTTTTCGCCGCCCGATCCGCGTTCAGCACGAGAGAGGGAATGTGCGAAACTGCCTCTTCCATCGGGATCAAATACGATTTTGGCTCTTCAGCGTCCTGTAATTCATCGATTGTCACACTATTCGCCAGTTCAAATTTCCCGGCCCGTGTTCGTCTCAGCTCCGCAAGATGAGCTGCGGAATCAACGGCACGTCCGATGTCTTCCGCCAGCGTTCGAATATAAGTGCCCGCGGAACATGCGACCGTTAGTCCAAAGTCCCAGGTCCAAAGTCCAATGTCGGTTCGATCTGCGTTGTCATTTGGAATCTCATAGACTTCGAGTTTACTGATCTTTATTCTGACAGCCTTCCTTTCAACCTCAATGCCTTTACGCGCCAGTTCGTAAAGCTTCTTTCCTTCAATTTTCTTCGCCGAATACATGGGCGGTGTTTGCTCGATCTCACCTCGAAAAGCGCCTAAAACACCGACAATTTCTTCAATCTTAACGAACTTTGGACTTTGGACTTTGGAGCTTGGACTCCCAGTCCTATCCCCCGTATCCGTCTCGAATCCGAATCGCACGGTCGCTTCGTATTCCTTCTCGTCCTTGTCCAAAAATTGAGCGAGACGTGTAGCTTTCCCGACCAGAATCACCATTACGCCGGTCGCGAACGGATCAAGCGTGCCGGTATGCCCGACGCGTTTTGTTTTGAGAATTCGCCGGACGCGGGCGATGACATCATGGGACGTCAGCCCGGCGGGTTTATCTATTATTAATAGGCCGTCCATATTAAATAACCGGGAACAAAAACTCGAGAACGCTATCGAAACGGGCGGCCCAAGCCGCTTCGTCGTGCCGGGCTTCGGGAATTTCAAAGTAGGCAAAGTCGAGGCCGTCCTGCCAGCCGTTGGCGAGCAGGATTTCTTTGAGAGCGCGTACCTAATGTTTGATTCGCGAGCCTTCGCGTTTACCGATGTCGAGCCAGATACGCAGCGGCAGCCGCTCGCCGATCATCGCTGCTTCGCGAATAATCTGATTATTCGCCCACCACACGGCGGGTGACAGCACAGCCAGCCTGCTGAAAACATCGGGCCGCTTAAAGCCGAGATGAAGCGACACCAGACCGCCAAGCGACGAGCCGCCGATGCCGGTAAACTCTCGTTCGGGCTTCGTCAGATATTCGCGGTCGATGAAAGGTTTCAGCTCTTCGATGATCATCCGCCCATATTGATCGGCTTTGCCGCCTTTCCCACGCATTTTGCCGGTGGTACTTTTGACCGGCGTGTATTCTTCAATGCGTTCGGCTCGAGAATTGTATATCCCGACGATTATCAGCGGCTCGATTCTTCCGGCAAGTATCAACGCCTGAGCAGTTTCATCCACAGCCCATGCCACACCGCCAAAGGCATCTTCCGGATTAAATAAATTCTGTCCGTCATGCATGTAAAAAACCGGATACCGACGCGACGGATCTTGGCCATAACCGGGCGGCAAATATACGAGCACGTTTCGCGAAGCGCTCAAATGAGTCGATCCAAAATTCTCGTGAATTTTTATTTGTTCCTTCAGCATAAGTATTGATTTTACTTTATCCGTTTACACTCGCAATTTGAAATCTTTAATTCGGTCTTTCACGTTACAATTAAGGAATGTTTCGAAAGCGATGGACCGGTGAAGACGAAAAGCCCCGAGAAATAAAAGACGTCGTGAGAGCACGCGAGCGGACGATGAACCGCGCCGTCAGATTGCTTGCCGCTAAGCCGCGCTCGATCGGCGAGCTGCGGACTCGGCTGCTCGAAAAAAATTGGACAAATGAAGATATAGTCGGCAGCGTGATCGAAAAGCTCAAGGAATATAAATATCTGGACGATCATCAGTTTGCGCAAAGCCTTGCACTGTCAAAGCTTCGCCAAAAACCGCAAGGAAAACGCCGTCTGCAGCAAACTATGTCGCAAAAGCAGCTTCCAAAAGAGATCGTTGATGAAGCAATAGTTTCGGCTTTCGAAAAAATGCCGGAATCTGATTTGATCGAGATAGCGATTGAAAAACGGCTTCGCATTAAAGGAATGCCGGCGAGCCGCGAGGACACGAAAAAGTTTTACGACCATTTATTGCGGCAGGGCTTCGGCTTCGATCTGATCCGCGACAAGATGCGTGAGGTCGGAAAAATTAAAATAGAAGAGAGCGAAGAAGACGAAGATTGAAATCTCTCTAAATATATTCCTATATTTTTCTTCTTTCGTGTATTTTGTGGATAACGGTTTTAAGTATTCGTCCATGAAATACACGAAAGAAGAGAAAGAGCTCAGCGACCAAACGCGGCCTTGATTTGATCGGCAGTTTCCACGATCTGGTAAATTTGCTCATCAAATTCGGATGTGTTCGCTTTTATTGTTTTCTTTCTATTTAATAACCGGATGCATTTGCCGCCTTCGAAATACGCTCGTGTTTCTTCGACTCTGACGACTTTTGGCGATTTTGCGGCGCCAATCGGTTTGTCGTAATGATTTAACTTTTCCAAAACAAATATCAGATCTTCGCCTTGGTAAAAATATTCGTTCGTTTTATTGCCGCTTTCTCCATAAATCTTTGCGACGATCTTTTTCAAACCTTTACCAGAAGTATAGTAGGTTACTTCCGCTCCTTCGGTCGAAAGATCGTAAAGAATTTTTGTCTTTTTTGTGTATTGAGCCGAAGCTTTGTTAATCGCCTGAACTTCAGTCCGGATCGTGGCGATTTGCTTTTCCGTTTGGGAAAATATGACCGAGTTGAAACCAACAATTGCGGTTACAACTAAAAGTATAAATTTCGCACTTCTCATACATTCTGACGACGATGATTCGGTTTGGTTTTGCGGCGTGATAAGATAATTTTTTCAACAATGTTATGACAGGAAATGAGATCAGACGCAAATTTTTGGAATATTTTGAGAAGAACGGGCATAAAACTGTTCACTCGGCGCCGCTTTTACCGGCGAACGATCCGACGCTGCTATTTACGAACGCGGGGATGAACCAATTCAAAGATGTATTTCTCGGAGAGGAAAAACGAGATTATTCGCGGGCGGCTTCATCTCAAAAATGTATCCGTGCGGGCGGCAAGCACAATGACCTTGACGAAGTAGGCAAAACGGCGCGGCATCATACATTTTTCGAAATGCTGGGCAATTTTTCGTTCGGTGATTATTTCAAGGAAGACGCGATAAATTTTGCGTGGGATTTGCTGGTAAACGAATTTCAGCTCGAAGAATCGCGGTTATGGTTCTCCGTTTTTGAAGGCGACGATCAGGTCGGGCCGGACGATGAGGCACGGGCGTTGTGGGAAAAAGCCGGGGCTAAACCGGAACGCATTCTCGGATTCGGCAAAAAAGATAATTTCTGGCAAATGGGCGACACCGGGCCTTGCGGGCCTTGCTCTGAAATTCATTATTATATGGGCGAAGAGCCGGACAATCCCGGTAAAAATCACCCGAAATGGGTGAACGGCGAAGGCGATACGACGATGGAGATCTGGAATCTGGTCTTCATGCAGTACAACCGCACGCAGGAATCGCCGGGCGTGTTTAAGCTGACGCCGCTCCCCGCTCCGTCGGTCGATACCGGAATGGGGCTGGAAAGAATTACCGCCGTCCTGCAAGGCGTAAAAACCAATTACGATACCGATTTACTGCGTCCAATCGTTGAATTCACGGCTTCACTGTCAGAACCACCTGCGGTAGCGGGTGGCTGAATACTTGGGTTCAAAATTTCAGTCAGTTTCGAGTTTTGAAATTGATTTCTCTCTTAATTGGTATTCGAAACTCACAACTCGAAACTCTTACTTTAAGCCATCCGCTACCGCAGGTGGTTCTGACTATGCAGAATCCAATCCGTGTTTTACTTATCGAACATCAGCCGCTGATACGTATCGGCATCAAAGCGGTTTTGAGCGCCGAGGAAGATATCGAAATCACCGGCGAGGCCGATACCACTGTTAAAGGTTTTTCGCTTTTTAAAGAGCTGAAGGCTGATGTTACGATCCTCAGTCTGCGTATGCCCGATTCCTGCGCTATTGACGAACTCGACACATATTTCGAAGCCGATAGTACAGCGAAAATCATCGTTCTCGCCGAACACGCCGGTGATTCCGAGATCAGCCGTGCCTTGAAACGCGGAGCTTTGGGTTATATCTGCAACGATATTTCGCCGGACGATCTTGTTGCCGCAATCCGAAGTGTCGCAAAAGGTAAAAAGTATATTCCCGAAGAAATCGCTCAAATCCTCAGCGAAAACATCGGCCGCGAAGAACTGACAAAAGCGGAGCAGACCGTTCTGCGAATGATTGTCGGCGGCATGTCGAATAAAGAGATCGGATTCGCCCTCGATGTAACCGAAAACACGGTAAAAACTCACGTTAAAAATATTTTCGACAAGATCGGAGTTTCCGACCGCACGTCCGCCGCGACGCTGGCGATCAAACGCGGCCTTGTCAGGATCGACTTATGATTGATGAATTAAATAAATACGCCGAGGATTTTACATCTGGTGAAAGCGAGGTTTTGCAGGAACTTCGCAAAACCTGTTACGAACAATACGAAGACAAGGCAATGCTCTCCGGCTTCTATCAGGGACGTGTATTAAGCATGTTTTCTTCGATGATTCGGCCGAGTGTAGTGCTTGAGATCGGCACATATCTCGGCTATTCCGCGCTCTGTTTTGCCGAAGGTCTAGCCGACGGCGGAAAAGTAATTACATTGGATGTTAACGAAGAAACGAATAGGGTCGCGAAGTCATTTGTTGAAAGATCGACTTACGCGGACAGGATCGAATTTCACCTCGGCGAAGCTGTCGATATAATCCCGAACCTGCCCGAAACATTCGATCTCGTATTTATCGATGCAGACAAACCGAATTACTCAAATTATTACGATTTGGTCTTCGATAAGATCCGTTCCGGCGGCTTCATCATCGCCGATAACGTGCTGTGGAGCGGGCAGGTTCTAGAGCCGGAAAAAGAAGAAAACACAAAGGCTTTGCACGATTTCAATATCAAGGTTACAGCCGATGCGCGTGTCTCGAATGTATTGCTAAACATCCGCGATGGGCTGATGGT
Source organism: Pyrinomonadaceae bacterium (assembly GCA_031389475.1). Lineage (GTDB taxonomy): Bacteria > Acidobacteriota > Blastocatellia > Pyrinomonadales > Pyrinomonadaceae > OLB17. The sequence continues at coordinate 91 of JANMSP010000388.1, read as the reverse complement.
GTTAAGAATTAGATAAGGCAGAAGCCTGACCGTAAGGGAGGGCTTTCTTCAGGGCCGTGTCTAAGAAAGCCCTCCCTTACGGTCAGGCTTC
>JANMSP010000377.1:0-4334 GCA_031389475.1 Pyrinomonadaceae bacterium | reverse complement strand
AAAAGATTTTGCTGTTGCAGAAGAGGCTTTGGATTCGTGCGATTTGGGTAATTTCGGTGATCGTTTGATGAATCAGCTATCCGGAGGTGAGCGTCAGCGTGTCGTTTTGGCACGGGCTTTGGCGACGGAAGCGAAAATATTGCTGCTTGATGAGCCGACGGCGAATCTTGACCTGGGTCATCAGGGGTCGATGTTCCGGCTGATCCGTGAAAAATGCACAAGCAAAAATAATTCGGCGATTGTCATCACTCATGATCTAAATCTTGCGGCGGAATTTGCCGATGAGATCGTGCTTTTGAAGGACGGGCGGATTTATGCGAAAGGAGCGCCATCGAAAGTTTTGACGGCGGAAAATCTTGCAGAAGTCTTTGGTGTTCGCGTTTTGCTGGATGCGAATCCAGCGAGCGGGAAAGTTAGAGTGACGACGGTTTATTAGGGTAAGAGTAACGCCTTTAGGCGTGATTCTTCGTTTGGCGAGAATTAGGGTTAAGTAAGAATCACGCCTAAAGGCGTTACTCTTACATGGAAAACAGACGACGCGAAGGAAGTTTGGTGAAATGCCAACACTGCCCACGCAACCGTGAATCAATTGCGGATTTTGGAGTGCGGATTGAGGATTTGTCGGAACCGGGAGCGATAACGACTAGTTCTTCAAATCTAGAATCTGAAATCTGAAATCCAAATTGAAAGAGTCGGGAACTTGGCTCGTTTGTTAGGTTTACAAACCATTCCGCGATGGGCGGGAAAGGAGATGAGATGAAGGTATTTTGTAGATTATTAGTTATTAGTATTTTTGCATCAGTGGCTTTGGCGCAGACGACGGCCAATATAGAAGGCCGCATAGATCCGAAAGATTTAGCCGTTACTTCGAATGTGATTTTGGAGAAAGACGGAATATTTTTCGCTCGGACTGCAGCCGACAGTGATGGAAATTATGTGTTTAAGGATGTGCCTGAAGGACTTTATACCCTCCGTGTAGATGGCTTGAATGCAGCTTTTGTCGGTACAAAACGGGATATTACAGTCGTAGCCGGAAAACTTTTTGTGGCTAATTTCACCCTAGTTCCTTTGAGCTCTGCTCCCCAGTGCGGAAGTTCGCCAGACTGCACTCAGATTCGCGAAACGGTTACGGTTTCCGCCGATCAAAGGCAGCCGTTGGAAGAAGTTTCGAAGTCTGTAAACGTTATCGACGGCCAGGAAATGCGCGAACGTGCGGATTTTACACTCGTCGAGAGTTTACGGACGATTCCCGGATTTCGGGTGCAGCAGCTTGGCGGGTTTGGACGAACCGCTTCGATCAAATCGCGGGGATTGCGGAATCAGGATACGGCAATTTTGATTGATGGTGTTCGGTTTCGTGATGCTTCGTCGATTACGGGCGATGCTTCGGCCTTTTTGTCTGATTTTACTTTGACGAGCGTTTCGCGGATCGAGGTTTTGCGCGGGCCCGGGTCTTCGCTCTACGGGACGAACGCAATCGGCGGGACGGTCGATTTTCAGACTCCGGCACCTCAAGCCGGATGGCACGGACAGTTTTCGGCGAATGCGGGCGGGCTTGGGTTATCGAGGTTTCGCGGGAATGTTTCGAACGGGCTGAGCAACGGCAAATTTGGCTTTAATGTCGGCGTTTCACGTACCGATTACCGCGACGGGATCGACAAGGAAGACGACGCGAACAATACGAATTTCCAGAGCCGTATCGAGGCAAAGCCGTTTGAAAACACCAGCATTTCGGCTAGGTTCTTCGTAAGCGATGCTTTTGTAAGGCTGAATTCGAGCCCGGACACGTTTGGAGTTCTACCCGTATCTAACAGCACAATAATCAATGCGAATCCCGGCGTTAATTTCACGTTCGACGCTAATGATCCCGACAGTAACCAGAAATCGAAATTCTTTAACGGACAGGTCGTTTTGACGCAGGTAATTAACGACAGGCTTTATTTCCAAGGTTACTATTCCGGCCTTAAAACCAAACGGCGAAATACTAACGGGCTTCTAGGCGTTCCTTTTCAAAGCGAATCGACAAGTATTTTCGACGGTTCGATCCACACCGCGAATGGGCATATTAATTGGACGCCGGACGACATTAATAGAATTACCGTCGGCTATGAATTCGAACATGAAAAGCTCGGTAACGAAGGTTTCACGCCAAGCGGCAACGCCGATTTTTTTACGAACGCATATCAATCGAGCAACACGATCTACGCGCAGGATCTCGTCAGTTTATTTGACGGACGGTTGCAGCTGGCGGGCGGTTTTCGCTTTCAGTTTTTTAATTTGAATACGCCGGATTTTAGTCTAGAGAATGCTCCCTATACTAATCTGACGCTGGAGAATCCGCCCAACGCATACACTTTTGACGGGTCGGCTTCCTATTATTTCGCGAAAACGGGAACGAAGCTGCGGACACACGTCGGTAACGGCTATCGCGTTCCATCGCTGTATGAGCGTTTCGGGACGTTTTACAGTACGTTCGGACTCGACCCGGAATTTGTTCCGATTGGCGCTCCCAATTTAAAGCCGGAGCATTCGGCGGCTTTCGATGCAGGAATCGAGCAAAATTTGTTTGATAACAAAGCGAGATTATCGGCGACTTATTTTTATACGCGGCTGATCGATACAATAGGTTATGGGCTGCTGCCGGACAACGATCCGTTCGGCCGCGATAATAATGCTTCGGGCGGCGGATACTTGAATACGAAAGGCGCTGTATCACGCGGAGCGGAATTCAGCGGTGAGTTCCGGCCGACATCGACGACGGAAATATTTGCTTCCTACACCTACACGAACAGCGACCAGCTCAATCCGCAGGTTCGCGGCAGCGGTATTTTCAGCACACTCGGTGTTCCCGAAAGTCAGTTTACGTTAGTTGCGACGCAGAGGTTCAAACGTGTTTGGGTGAATATGGATTTTCTGGCGACGAGCGATTACCTGGCACCGATCTTTAGCGGCGGAAACTTTAACACCTACATTTACCGTTTTGACGGGAACCGTAAGGCGGATCTGACGGCGGGTTATACTTTTCCTATTAATAAGGACAGGTTCAATCTGCGAGTTTACGGAACGATCGAAAATCTGTTCGATCAGGAATATTTTGAGAACGGCTTTCGAACGGCCGGAGTTAACGGGCGTGCAGGTTTGAGCTTCGGGTTCTAAGAAATTTGCCCGCGAAAATACGCGAAACTACGCGAAACAGAAATTTTCAGGCTCGGTTAATTGCCATATCGGAAAATTCTTACTTTCGCGTCCTTTTCGCGTATTTCGCGGGCAATCTCTTTTGCTTTTATCGGCAACGGTCTCGTGCTATCATTTTGAAAACGAGGTGCATGAGCTATGAAAGAGAAAATACTGTTTTTAGTGTGTTTGAGTTTTTTGACGGCGCTCTGCGTGTCCGCACAGACTAAAACTGTGACAAACTCCGATTTGGTAAAGTTTCGCACCCAGAGGCTATCGGCGGAAAAAGACCTGCGCGAGAATTATGTGAAGCTAGGCTTTCCTTCGCCGGAAGAACTGCGGCAGAATCGGGAAAAAAATCTTGTTGAAACCGAAGAATTATCTGCTAAATTGCTGGCGGAAAGGATCGAACGGGAGAGGTTGGCGGCCGAGATGAAACGAGCAGAGGCGTTGAGACTGTTATCTCTCTATCTAAGTCGCGACTATTATACGTATCAATACAGTGGATTCTACAGTGGCTTTATTTCAAACAGTTACTACGGTTTTAGCAAGAATCGGTTTCGTCATTACGGTTATTATAAGCCAGCTTGGCGAGCTAATACATCGGGTATGATCTACGAACCGGGTTGGCCTCCGGCATCAGGGCATCGGAACTTGGCGACGTTAAAATAGAATATGATCAAAGACGGTTGGGAAGCGATTATTGGGATGGAAATCCACGCGCAGCTGGCTACGGCGACGAAGATTTTTTGCGGCTGTCCGGTGCGAACGGGGGGCGAGCCGAATGCAAATACGTGCCCCGTTTGTCTCGGGTTGCCGGGAGCTTTGCCGGTTTTAAATAAGCGCGTAGTCGAATTGGGTGCGAGGGCGGCTTTGTCGCTTGGGCTGGAGATTCAGGAAACTTCGATTTTCGCGCGAAAGAATTATTTTTATCCCGATCTGCCGAAAGGCTATCAGATATCGCAGTACGACCGGCCGTTTTCGGCGAATGGAACGCTGACGATCCTGACATCCGAGCGCGACGATCAGGGCCGGGCCGTCGAATGGAAGCCGATGACGATCCGAATTGAGCGGATGCATCTCGAAGAAGACGCCGGGAAGAACGTCCATGACGGATTGCCCGGTTCAAATCTACAAAAGAATATTTATCGACATCGGGC
>JANMSP010000372.1:0-2520 GCA_031389475.1 Pyrinomonadaceae bacterium | reverse complement strand
GTTGCTGTCTACATACGACTGGTAACCATAATTACCGCTCTGATAATCGTTCGAATCGTTGTAGTTGCCGCCGCGTCCATACTGCCGGTCGTTCTGGCCCTGGCGAAAACCCTGTTGGTAACCGCTATTTACGGCCTGTCTCAGCAATTCCGCACCACGACCGTCGGTCTGATAATAAGATCCGTTTCTGTAAACACGGTAATAGGTCGTATTTCCATTTGTGCCGTTTGGATAAACACGTCGGCCGTTTCTGTAGTAGACATCACCGTTAGAGTTACGGTTATCACGGCCATATCCGTAACCGTTGCCGTTACCATTATTATTCACCCTACGATTCGACCGCTGATATTCGCGATATTCCTGCTGTGCACGCCTTTGTGCCTGCTGGTAGTCTCGATAGTCCCTGCGGTTTCCGGTTCGCTGGTAATCCCTTAATTCTTCCTGTGCCTGCCGCTGGGCACGCTGCCATTCACGATATTCCTCGTTTCTGTTCTGCGCGCCGGCACTCGTTGCTCCGACCATAGTTACCAAACCCAAAGCCGAACCTAAAACTGCATTCTTCAAATTAAATAATCTCATAACGTTCTCCCCTTGAAATCAAGCCTCGTCTGTTTTAAATTTGAGAAGAGTTTAACAAGGCCCTGTACATTAAAAGTGATTGGAATTCATCCACAATCTCCTTGACCTGTATAGTTGCAACGAGTGTGCCAAAAGTTTAATTGTTGGGAACAAAGGGTTTAGTAGAGGTGAGGTTTAGATTCGTTTCGATTGATTACCCGAAATAGTCATATTTCGACTCAAATCACACATTATCGGGCCCTTCGGTTTTCGTGCAAAAAAATGTTCTAATTTAGAAATGGAAATAGCCGGCGAAAACGTACCTGCGGGCGGAGATGGCTTTAATGGCATTTTGCCTTATGCGGCATGGATGATAGCGCTCATAGCGACCGCCGGAAGCCTGTTTTTTAGCGAAGTGATGGAATTGCCGCCGTGCGTTTTATGCTGGTACCAACGGATCGCGATATATCCGCTGGTTGTCATCATCGGCATCGGCATTGCGACCCGCGATACACGCTGGAAAACTTATGCACTCCCGATAACGCTCATCGGTTTGATAATTTCCATTTATCATAACCTGTTATATTACGGCCTGATATCCGAAAGCCTGGCGCCGTGTACACAGGGAATTTCATGCACATCGCGGCAAATCGAATGGCTGGGCTTTATTACGATCCCGCTGATGGCTCTGACGGCATTCGTAAGCCTGACAGCGTGTTTATTATTGTATAAACCAAATAAAAATTTATGAAGAAAGAAGTAAAAATATTGCTCGGTGTCGGAATATTAGTAATTGCGGCCGGGGTGATCGGAGCAAATTATTACCGCAAGTCGGTGCAGGGTGTACCGGTTGCGGCGACGGTTAACGAAGCTCTCGTGCGGCCGGACAGCCCGAGCCTCGGCCCGGCGGACGCAAAGGTAACGGTCGTCGAGTTTCTCGATCCGGAATGCGAGACCTGCGCTTCATTTGCCCCGGTCGTCAAAAGTTTGATGAAAGAATTCGATGGTAAGGTCAGATTCGTGGTGCGTTACGCCGCTTTCCACAAAAACGCCAAGCCCGCCGCTATCCATACCGAAGCCGCTGGTGAGCAGGGCAAATACTGGGAAATGCAGGAAAAGCTGTTTGCGAAACAGGGCGAATGGGGCGAAGTGCACGGTGCTCCGCCATCGACTACAGCAATTCCGGCTACCGTGTCTTTTGAAAAGTATGCCCAGGAACTCGGGCTCAACATGGACCAGTTCAGGGCGTCGGTGGGCGATCCGAAACACGCCGCAAAGGTTGACCGCGATATGAAGGATTTGCAGACGATGGGCGTCAAAAGCACGCCGACATTTTTCGTCAACGGCCGCCGCCTCGCCCGTCTCAATCAACAGGACCTTCGTGCGCTGATAAACGAGGAACTGAAAAAATAGTGGAGCCGATATTTTTTCCATCCCAAGCCAAATTTCGTGAGTGGCTCGAAGAAAACCACGATACGGCAGCCGAATTGCTCGTTGGCTATGACAAGGTTAAAACTGGAAAACCGAGCATGACATGGAGCGAATCGGTAGATCAGGCCTTGTGCTTCGGCTGGATCGACGGCGTCGGAAAATCGCTTGGCGACGAATCGCATACAGTCCGATTTACACCGCGAAGGCCGAAAAGCATTTGGAGCTCTATCAACATTGCCAAGGTCGAAAAGCTTACTAAAGAAGGTTTAATGAAACCGGCCGGACTGGCGGCATTTGCCAAACGCGACGAGAAAAGGTCTTCGATCTATTCTCATGAGAGCAAGCCGAGAGAATTACGCCCGGAATTTGAGAAATTGTTTAAGGATGATCCGAAAGCGTGGGAATTTTTTAACAAGCAGGCACCTTCATACGTCCGCACATGTATATTTCTGATAATGACCGCGAAGCAGGAAAAGACAAAACTAACCAGGCTGGAAAAGCTGGAAGCACTGGTGATGTCGGTTGCAAAAG
>JANMSP010000321.1:0-2276 GCA_031389475.1 Pyrinomonadaceae bacterium | reverse complement strand
ACAAGCTCGTCGTCGAATGCGTGGACGTATGTGTAGCCGTGTTGATCTTGAAGTTGGCGCGAATAGGCGACGGATTCATCGAATGTCGCACCTTTCAAGATCACTTCGGCCCCCTGAGCCTTGGTTGCGACGATTTTGGTGAGCGGAGCAAACTCGGGAAGTACGATTGTGGCCTTTATATTGTTTAACCGGGCAGCTACGGCTACGCCCTGTGCGTGATTGCCGGCCGAGGCCGTAACGACGCCCCGGCTTTTTTCGTCATCCGAAAGTCTCGTGATCTTGTTATACGCGCCGCGAACCTTAAATGAACCGCTTCGCTGCAAACATTCCGCCTTTAAAAAGGCTTGCGCTCCGATCTCATTTGAAAGTTTTTCGTCGGAAATTATCGGTGTCGGGTTGATTATGTCTTGCAGGATATTGCGTGCGTCTTCGATGTCGGAAAGTTTCACGGCCATAGTTCGCAAAGTATAAGGCAAAGCAGTGTGAAAGCCAATAAAGCGGTAAGTATCCCTGGCGGCACCGGCTGTCAGCAAAGGCCTGTATTGAGCGGATGATTGAAGTTTTGGAGCGGAAAAACGATAAGAAAACTAAACTAATTTGCGCCGCCGTATTTAAAGGTAAATGCCTAAGGGGTTATACAACTGCCGCTTAGGTTGTTCCGATAATCAACGCGAAAAAAATCTAGGGTTTGTATCAGATCACTGTGCAGACGACAAATATTCAATATTGTGTCAAAATATCGGCGTATATAAATAAACTTCCGGAGGAACGAATGGATATAATCGGCGGCGTCGGGCTTCTTTTTCTGCTGTTTTTGGGCATAGCGCTTTTAACGGTTGCCTGGAAAACGGTTAAAATCGTTCCACAATCCAGCGTTCTGCTTATTGAGCGTTTGGGCAGGTTTCACCGTGTCGCGGCCAGCGGCCTGAATATTATCGTTCCATTTTTCGAATCGCCACGGGCTTTTTATTGGACGAATGTGCGCCCGGGCACCACATCGATCGACCTTCGTGAACAGTTTATCGATCTTCCGCCGCAGCCGGTGATCACGAGGGACAATGTGACGATAGCCGTCGATTCGGTGGTTTATTGGCAGATTATCGATCCGATCAAGTCGGTTTACGAGGTCAACGATCTCGTCGGCGGCTTGGTGCAAATGACGATAACCGGAATGCGTTCCGTGATGGGCGAAATGGATTTGGATCACACGCTTTCAAATCGCGACCAGATCAACGCTAAACTTCGATTGATACTGGATGAAGCAACCGATAAATGGGGCGTAAAAGTAACCCGCGTCGATGTAAAAAATATCAATCCGCCTGAAGACGTCCGCATCACAATGGAAAAACAGATGACCGCCGAGCGCAACCGCCGTGCTCTGATACTCACAGCCGAAGGCGACAAACAGGCGGCTATCACCCGTGCCGAAGGCGAGAAACAAGCCTCTGTCACACGATCAGAAGGTGAAAAAGAATCTGCGATTCTGGCCGCTGACGGTGCGGCGCAAGCGAGACTAAAGGCGGCTTCCGCAGACGCACAGGCAATCGCCCAGATTGCTCAGGTGGTAGGCAGTGCAGAATTGACCACCCAGTATCTCATCACCTCGCGTTACATCGAATCCCTCCGCGACATGACTCAAACACCGAATGCCAAGGTTATTTTCATGCCGATGGAAACATCGACGATGCTTTCCAGCATCGGCGCGATCAAGGAAGTATTGGGCGAGACGGGTGAAAAACGAGAGCAGTTATCGGCAACGCCGCGTTCGCCAAGAGAGCTGAATAAGTAAGAGTAACGTCTTTAGGCGTGATTCTTCGTTTGAAATTAGACTGCATACCGCCGTATTGGGGACACATGATTCACGCCTCAAGGCGTTACTCTAACAGGAGAAATATTATGAAGAACTTTTTTATCGCCGCAATTTGTATTGCCCTTGTTGCATTAGCAGCATATTTTATTTTGCCTTCCACGGAGCAGCCGGTGAGTGCGGCCAATTCGATCTATGATTTCAAGGTCAAAGATATTGACGGCAAGGACGTAAAGCTAAAGAAATACAAGGGCAGCGTGCTGCTTGTCGTCAACACCGCCAGCAAATGCGGTTACACGCCGCAATACGAAGGTCTGCAAACCACATTCGACAAATTCAAAGACAAGGGCCTGGTCGTTCTCGGTTTTCCGGCAAACAATTTTGGCGGCCAGGAACCCGGAACCGCCGCCGAAATAAAAGAATTCTGCGAGTTGAAATATAAAGTGACCTTCCCGATGTTTGCCAAGAT
>JANMSP010000199.1:0-10338 GCA_031389475.1 Pyrinomonadaceae bacterium | reverse complement strand
TGCCGGAAAGATCGGCACCGCCAGCCGCTTGGCGGAAATAGGTGCGATTCTTCGTTAACGCCGTGCCGTTGTCGCGCCGCTCGCCGAACAGATTTCCGCGAATAAATACGCGGGCGTTTTCATTGAATCTGCGCCCGAGTGTCAGCATTGCGGTGTTGTGACGGCTGTTTGCGTTCGTGTCGGCGACGCCGCGTTCGGCTTCCGCAATCGGAATGTATCCGCCGGTTTGAAATGTGTCGGCAGCGGCATCGATGCTCCAGCCGTTTTTAATGTATGAGCCAAAAACGCTGCCGTCGAATGTTTCCTGCGAACCGCCGGAAGTTTCTAGACGCAGAATCGGCCGGTTTTCTTCGGCACTTGCGGTAATAAGATTGACCGCTCCGCTCAAAGCCGCCGTGCCATATAAAGAGCTTGCGCCGCCGCGTAAGACTTCTATCTGTTCGACGGAACTTCGCGGAACGCGCGACCAATATGTCCAACCGCCGAAAGCGTCATTAAGCGATAATCCGTCAATCAGCACCGCCGCCCGGCTCGCTCCGCTTCCGGCAAGTCCCCGTAAATTGGCTCCCTGCGTTGTCGGGTTGGAAGTTTTACTCGAACTGCGGCGAAATAGCGTGAACCCGGCGATCTGCCGTAGCGAATCGTCAACGGTCTGAGCTGCTGTCGTCTCAAGATCTTCCCGGTCAAGAACGACAATGCTTGCGGGCGTTTCGCTCAACCGCGAATCCGTTCGGGTGATTGAAATGGTCACGTCGCCGTCGACGGTTGCCGGCGACAGCTTAATATTCAGCGGTGAATTCAAATCGGCACTCAGAATCTGCGTAAAATCCGCAAAGCCCGGAGCACTGATGAGCAATCGGGCATTCGGAAAAATAATTTGACTTATCGAGAAACGTCCTTCTGCATCGGTCGCGGTTCGCTCATGGATCTGTGTTCGATTCATCACAACTACGCTGGCATTTTGCACCGGCGAGTTTTGTGCATCTGTAACTATTCCTGAAAATGTTTGGGAAAAGGCTGGGACAGGCGCAAATATCACGAACCATAAGAGAGCGTAAAGACCTCTCGATTTTATCCTAAGCTTCCTGACCATGTGGCTGATGAAATTTGCGTTATGTTGCATGCATAAAAACCTTGACAATGCATGAAACAAATAAGAAGATTAATATGGCTCGGGCTTGCCCTAGCTTGTTATTTGAAAATTCAGCAAAAAAAAGACGTTGGGACAGTGGGACACGGGACAAAGGTCATAAGATTTTTTCTGTAAATTATTATCTTGGCATTATTCCACGACACTCGTTTTAACAGTAAGTTTCTCGATCCGGCCACGCTTAACTTCAAAGCCGATCCCAGGTTTTTCCGGTGCGATGATCGTTCCCTTTTTCGTTACTTTAACCGCCGGTTCGATAATATCTTCGTGCCAATAGCGTTTTGAAGCGGAAACATCTCCGGGCAGCGTGAAGCCTTCAAGCGTGGACATCGCAATATTATGCGCGCGGCCGATGCCCGATTCGTGCATCCCGCCGCACCAGATCGGAACTCCGGCGTTTCGGCAGATTGCGTCGATCTGTTTCGCTTGAGTAAAACCACCCACACGTCCTAGCTTTACATTGATAATGCGGCCGGCTTTTAGTTCGATCGCTTTGCGGGCGTCTTCGGGTGATTTTATAGATTCATCAAGGCAGATAGGCGTTTTGATCTCACGCTGCAGTTTCGAATGGTCGAGCATGTCGTCGTGTGCCAGCGGCTGCTCGAACATCATCAGGTCGAATTCGTCCATCCGTTTGAAAAGATCGATGTCATTTAGCGTGTACGCCGAATTAGCGTCGCCCATCAGCAGAATACCACCGAATTTCTCTCGTACCTGTTTGATGACATCATAATCCCAATGCGGTGCGATCTTGATTTTAATCCTACGATAACCGGCATCGAGTTCCGTTTGGATCTTACCGAATAGCTGTTCGACCGAATCCTGAATGCCGATGGAAACGCCGCATTCGATCTCGTTTTTCACTCCGCCGATATGCCGCCAAAGGGGAACATCCAACTTTTTCGCTTCCAGATCCCAACAGGCTGTTTCAATTGACGCCTTTGACATTCGATGCCCGCGTGCCCACTTCATCGAATCCCAGACATCCGCAGCCGATTCGAATTGCTTTCCGATCACCATCGGCACAAGGATTTTTTCGACGGTCAGCCACGCCGAATCAGTCCATTCTTCCGAATATCCGGGCGTTTCGCCGCACGTGATCTCGCCCCAGCCTTCGTTACCTTCAATATCTTCAACGCGGATGAGTACGATGCGGCGTTCGTAGGTGCGGCCAAAGCTGGTTTCGAAAAAATGGACGAGCGGAAGATTGATCTCGATAAGTTCGAGTAATTTTATTTGGAACATAGCGGCAAAACAACAAGATTAAAGACAGTTGCGAAGAAATGCAATCTGCCCCGGAACGCAGATATCCTTGTCCGCAAAGCGTTTGCGGACAAGGATGTCCGCGTTCCAGTTTAATCTATCACCTCGAACTGCACGAATTGATTGACGGTTTTTCGTTTTTCCTTTGCCAGATTGTCGGTAATTATTATTTGTAGAACATATTCGCCTGCCGCCATTGCGGTTCCTAAACTAAGCGAAGCGGCATAGTCAATAGCCGTCGGATCAGTCTGACCTGCTGCCGAAACGGGGATAGGCTTTCCTTCAAAGATCGGCTTTCCGTTGAGAAACAGCCTGATCTGCGATGTAAGATTTGCGGGCGATTTTGCGTTGAAGATCGAAAATCCGTAATTCAAAACGGTGCCGCGTTTGAATATCCGCAGCGAGGTATCGGTCAACGCATCTGATTCGTCATCTAATGCGGCAATTCCCGCATTCCGCTTACTCCAGACATCGTACGAAAGATTTTCGAGCCCAACACCTGAAAGCGTTAGACGATTTTTCTTGAGGTTCGGCACTTCGACGAATTGATTGGCCGAACCGACCTTTTCGCTGCCATGGTCCCGGAGCGCCACACGAAGCTGATATGCTCCGGCCTTTTTGATAGGAAACGTAAAGTCGTAAACGAAGCCGCTCTTGGCAAATTTTTCGTAAACGTCTTTCTTGAGACTCATTGAATAGGTCTTCGAGATCTGATCGACGGCGGCACCATTGTCGCCGAAGCTGACCGCAAGGACATCAAAAACTACTTTTTTCGATCCGTCCGGCTGATCGATGAATGTCAGATCTTTGGCCGTCACATGCAAAAGCGAGCGGATATAAGCTCCTGTTCGTTGATCGCTGCCGAATAAAGCATTGAGCCGCAGCGAAATATCGTTGACGGCGAACGGAGAAGTTAGAGCCGTCACCAAACGCTGGCTCGCCGTTTCCTTGGAGCGGATCATCTTTTCATCGCTAATGCCGAAAAAACCGCTGCGGTACCGCACGCGCGTGCCGGGGCGCGTGACTCTGACGTCCAGTTTATTAAATCTTCTTTTCTTCGGGTCAAAGGTTTCGGTGTCAGGTTCGTAGCCGACGAGGTAATAACTTTGGTCGTCGAGAATTCGGCGTATGCCGCCGGAAAGATCGTTATTGTTTACAATCGATATGCCGCCGGTTTCGCGGGCAAGATAACGGAGGCCGTCCTGCGTGTCTCGTAATTCATCACTTCGGTCGCTGGATGCCTGCTGGATTTGCTCCGCCGACCGACCGCTTGTATCGTCAGCGGCCGTAATGCCGGTTACTTGCAAACCTCTGGCATCCATTGTGTAGACGACGACCGATGCCCGGTTCGCCTGATCGACCAATCGCCGCAACGAATCCAGAACGCGGCCAGACTGAACAGTGCCGCCGGCATCTTTCGTGAATAACTTAAAGCCATCAGATAGAAGCATGACGGATTTCCGCCCAGGCAGTTCCGCCATTCCCCGAACGACGTAATTGACGGCGCCGAGCGTGCCGGTCGCGAATAAACTCTGACGAAAATCGTTGTTTTCCCGTTCGATTCCCTCGGCCGTTCTCACGCCCGGTTCAGGCTCCGATTCAGGCTCACCGGTATCTGCCAGTGCTTGAAGCGGAGCAAAAGCTCCGATATTTCCGCCTCCCGAGGCATTCCATTTTACCTTTTCGATGGCCGCATAAAGCTGCCGCCGGTCGGTCGTAAATTGCTGGAGAGCACCGATTCCAGCGCCGGTTCGAATGATCGCCACCAGATCGCCTTCCTGCATCTGCTCATCGACAAATTTCTTAAGCGCACGCCGCACAAAATAAGTACTCTCGAAGGAAAGCGTCAGGTCATCGACGACCAGTGCGATCGTCCGCCTGACATTTTCCGGCTTTACGGCAGGCGGAGGAAGAACAACCGCTGGTGCGGCAGCTTTTCCTTTTTCGACTCTCTCGCCGACATTCGATATAAAAGAAAAATTGCTGATGTCCTGTTTCTGGCCGTTCTCGTAGATCTCGATCTCGTCGCGTTTCAGATCGGTGATAACTTTGCCGCTTTTATCGGTCACCGTAACGTCGATCTGAATAAGAGCCGTCGTTATCTTGACGACATCCGAATCATCCGCGGGCGGAGGCGTCGCCAAAGGAACCGCAACCTGAGCAACCGCGTTGGCGGCCAGGAGAAACAAGACCGCAAATATGGGAAGTAAGCTTTTCATTTTTAAATTAATCCAGATTAAAGAAATGTCTTTGGTATCATATAATGGATAGTTAAACTTGGAAAGCCTTTTGTCGATTGCGAAAGACAAATTGCATTCAATTTCCGACATCGAAACACTCGGAGTTCTAATAAATAAATGCACCAACGTAATTCAATTTCCGCACTCGTGATCTCGACGATTTTCGTTCTTACAGTTTTTATAACGGCTTGTTCGGCTCAGCAAACCGAGGAACAAGCTTTACAGTCACTGCGAGAAATGACCAAGGACGGGAAACTGCCGCCGGAAAGCGTGGTCGCGAATGTCGAATCGCGTTTCGCAGGCAAGCGTACCGGAGCTTTGGCGAAGCTTCTTCGCGGGCGCATCCGTTTCGAGAACAATGATTTTGCGGGTGCAGAGGCGATATTGAATTCAAACGATTTTCAAACGAAAACTAACCTCGGAGATTATGCGTTGTGGCTTCGCGGAAAATCGCTGCAAGGTGCCGGAAATCATGCCGAAGCGATGAATGTTTTTGAAAAATTATTCAGTGATTATCCTGATTCATTAAGGATTCGTGACGCGAAACTGCGCTTTGTTGAGTCTGCAAGCAAGGCACTTATAGTGTCGAAGGCTTCGGCTACGCTTTGGGAAATGGTTGCAAAAAACGATGTAGGTGCATTGTTATTGGTGGCCAAAACGGCCGAAACTGATGGCAAAACTGACTTGGCAATTCAGTATTATCGCCGCACATATTTTTACGGAGCCGGAAATGACGCAGCTAAAGAGGCTGAAGTCCGGCTAATCGCATTGAGCCAAATACTTGCCCCACAGACCGTCGAAGAAGCCTCAGTTCGTGCACAAAATTTATTCTTAGCAAAGAATTACAATGCCGCTGAGAAGGCATACACGGATCTGGTGACAAGCTTTCCTGGATTCGCATCGCCGGAAACTCAGCTCAAAAGACTCACTGTACTGGCTACTAATAAGAAAATGCCAGAGGCACTGAATGCTTTCAACTCTATTTCCGCCTCCGCGACCGAAAAGGAAGCAGCTTACTATCAGCTTATCACCGGCTACGCAAAAGCAAGACTTTGGCCCAACGCCCGGCAGGCCGCCGAAGAAATGCGGCAGAAATTTCCCAACGGAAAGCTCACGCCGAAAGCCTGGGTCGATGCCGGAATGGCCGCCCGCGATGCGAAAAATAAGCCGGAAGAATTGTACTTTCTGCGTGCGGCTTTGGCGGCGTTTCCAAACGCGGTCGAGGTTGCCGGTGCTCAATTCGAGCTTGCGTGGATCGAGCACGAGAGCAAAAATGTCGCTAAAAGTTCGCAAATGCTCATCGAACATCTTGCCCGTTACGCTGAAAAGGATACGACTAATCGCGGTAAAGCCGGTTATTGGGCAGCCCGTGATTCTGAAAAAGCCGGCAAGATCGCCGAAGCATGTGCTTTGTACGAAGGCGTAACCTATCGCTATTCGGCTAATTGGTACGGCTATTTAGGATTAGAAAAACTTACGTCGTTGAAAGGCCGCGGCCAATGCACTTCGCTGCAAACATTCCCCGCCGGTTCGCTGGTTCCAAAGGCTGTAGCAAACCTCAAAACCGTAACCGTAGCCGCCGAAACTTCGACTTCAAAAGAACTTGAACGAGCAGAAAAAAGCGAGCAGCTTAGTATTATCGGCCTCTTTGATTGGGCGATCGACGAACTCGAAGAGGCTAAAAAGACCGCCCAAAATTCGCCGAAGATCAATCTCGCACTCGCTAAACACTACCGCCTCAAAGGCAGCAACGTCAGTGCCCTGCTTGCATTGGCGAAAAGTTATCCCGATTACGCCCAGATGTTCCCGGAGGAAATGGGCCGCGAGGAATGGGACATTTTTTACCCGCTAACCAATTGGGACCAGATAACGGCATGGGCAAAAAACCGCAACCTGGATAAATATCAGGTCGCCGGACTCATTCGTCAGGAATCGGTTTTCGACCCCAAAGCCCGCTCCGGTGCAAAGGCTTACGGCCTTATGCAATTGCTTTTGCCGACCGCTAAACTCGTCGCCCGCTCATTCGGCTCAACGGCGAATCTCGCCTCCGCCGAATCACTTTACCAGCCCGCTTTGAATATCGAGCTCGGCACCGGCTACATGCGCCAGCAGCTCGATAAATTCGGCCGCATCGAATACATGGCCGTCGCCTACAACGCCGGGCCGGGCCGCGTTAACCAATGGCGGCCGACGCTCCCCGCCGATATGGACGAATTCGTCGAGGCCATTCCCTTCAAGGAAACAAAAGGCTACGTCCAGGGCATCATCCGAAATTCCGCCCAATACCGCCGCCTCTACGACGAAAACGGCAACTTCAAACCCAACGTCGGCACCAAGCCGCTTCGGGGCGAGATAGATTCTAAAACAAGAGACCAGATCGCCGCCGAATTTCCGGAAGTGATTGTGGAAGACAGGAAAGTTTCGGAATAATACAAAAAGTCGCATCCGTGGAACGCTCGGTATAGTGAAAATGTGGAGATTGTCCAGGAGTATTTATGAAAGCTGTCTTTAAGAATGCATGGGGTTATCAAGGCGATCCGATGAATCTTCCGGTCGCCAACATTGACGCCGCGCTGCCGTTTTATACGGATATCCTGGGTTTCGAGCTCGTTTCGCGCGGCGATTCGCCGCACCGGTCCGCCGTAATTAAGAGGCCCGACATTCAAATTGGCCTCGCTGAAAACGGCGGTGACCCGGAGGAGGACGGCTGCGCATTTGAGGTGGACGATGTTGAAGCTGTGTTTGCCGAGTTCAAGGCAAACGGCATTGACAAGGACATTCCGGAGTTTAAGACCGAGAGGAATAACAACGGCACGTGGAAAGTCTTTTACGTCGTAGCCCCTGACGGCCTTTGCTTCTGGATTGGCGAAAAACAGGCCTCATAACACCCGCATTGAAAGAGATCAAAGAAATCCTCCAATCCGTTACGGCACTTGCGGACGGTGAAAAAGCGATACTCGCAACCGTCATCGACGTTCGCGGGTCGGGCTATAGATTGCCCGGGGCAAGAATGCTCGTACTGGAGAATGGCGACACATTCGGCATGGTTTCGGGTGGATGTCTGGAAGCGGACGTTCTCGAACGGGCAAAAAAGGTGCTCGCGAGCGGCAATTCCGAGGTCTTTACATACGATACAACGCAGGACGAAAATTCCGTCTTCAGTCTGAATATGGGCTGTCGGGGCGTGATCGAGATCCTTCTGGAACCGGTCGGGAAAGACAGCACAATAATCGCCGAGATGCGGGCCGCGTACGAAGGCCGTGAGGTTTCGAAACACTTTGACACGCCGATAGCGGTGATGCTGTTTGGAGCCGGGGCGGACGCAATGCCCTTCGTGCGGATTGCCGCCGATCTTGGCTGGCAGGTCACCGTTTACGATCACCGTCCGGCATTTTTAACGGCCGAACGGTTTCCAGACGCTCAAAACCTCGTTCTGCAAAAGACGGATGAAACGCCGGATACGGTCATTGCCGACGATCGCACGGCTGCCGTTATAATGACGCACAACTACGCCCGCGACCGATTTATTCTCCCTGCACTGCTGATATCCGATGCCTTCTATGTCGGAGCCCTCGGCCCAAAACGCCGGACAGAGCAATTGCTGGAAGAGATAGGCAAGGCCTTTAGCGAAGAGCAGCTATCAAGGCTTTACGCTCCGGTCGGCATCGACATCGGCGGCGACACGCCTGAAAGCATCGCCCTTTCAATCATCGCCGAGATTCAAAGCGTCCTTAAAAATCGCGGCGGCGGCCATCTGCGTGACCGGCACGGATCTATCTATGGAAGAAATCCGAACTGATTCAAAACCACAAATCGGCTGTCTGGTACTAGCTGCGGGAGCGTCGCGGCGGCTCGGAAGCCCGAAACAATTACTGATATATGACGGAAAAACGCTTTTGCGGAGGGCTGCCGAAACAGCGGTCGATGCCGGATTCGAACCTGTCATTGTCGTTCTCGGCTCAGAGATCGAACGATCAAATTCAGAGATATCCGGCCTCGACGTAAAAATCCACATCAATAAAGATTGGGAATTGGGAATGAGCTCGTCGATAAAGTCTGGCCTCGAACATCTACTGAAGATCCAACCGGAAATCGACGGTATTTTAATTTCGCTTTGCGACCAACCTAAAATCACGTCCAAGCATTTAGACCTTTTCGTAAAGAAATTTAAAGTGACAAAAGCATCGATTATTGCTGCTCATTACGAAGGCGTGGCCGGAGTTCCTACTCTGTTTTCAAAGGAGTGTATTAACGATCTCTTAAAGATAGAAGGCGATAAGGGTGCGAAAGATTTTATCCGCGGCGATAAATTCACCGTGGAAACGATCGAGCTTCCCGAAGCCGCCTTTGACATCGACACGCCCGGCGACGCCGGTATCTAAAGTGTCCCGTGTCCCACTGTCCCAGCATGTTTTCAAAGATCTTGTTGCATGAATAAAACTCTTTACAATTCCTGCAACAGATGTTAGATTACATCGTACGGCCGTTGCAGTCAACGGAAATCTTACGCGGCCGTTGAGGGACAATATGAATGACGAACTTTTTACGATCAGAACGGCAAACGAATGCCTGAATGCTGCAAAGGCTTTGCCGATGCCTAAACGCCTGTTCGGCGAATTCTGGTTTGACGGTGAGCTGGCTTTAATGTTCGGTGATGCGGGTGCCGGCAAGACATCGCTCGGGATGCAGATCGCCGAATCGATTGCACGCGGGCGGGCGATTGGGCCGCAAATGCTGGAGGCCAGGCCGCAAAAGGTGCTTTATTTCGACTTCGAGCTTTCGGGCAAACAGTTCGAGATGCGTTATACAAAGGACCACGACGGCGGCGAATCTCTCAAAAGCCACTACCGCTTTTCCGAAAAGCTTTACCGCGTCGAGATCGACACAGCCTGCCGACTTCCGGACGACTGCCGTTCGTTTGAGGAATATCTGCCGGGCGTGATAACCCGTCTTGCGGATCAAACCGGAGCCCGCGTCGTCGTCATCGATAACATCACGAATTTAAAACGATCGTACGGCAGCCGCGAATGCCTGGAGCTGATGCGTGCTCTCTGCCGCTTGAAACGTGAATTGGGAATTTCGATCCTCGTGCTCGCCCGCTCGGAGCGCGGCAGCGATACGACGCGGCCCGTTTCCGCCGCCGATCTTCGCGGTGCGCGGCTGCTCTGCAACGTTGCCGATAACGTCTTTGCCATCGGCAAAAGCGGGCGGGGCCGCGACATTCGCTACATCAAACACATCCAGCCGCGCAGCACCGAGATCATTCACGACGCCTCGCACGTCCCCGTTTTCCGCTTCTGCAAAGCCAATAAAAACTTCCTGGGTTTCGAGCACCTCGGCTTCGCACCCGAATCCGATCACCTGCAAACCATCCGCGAAACCCGCGACTGGAAAACCATCAACGAAATAAAACGATTGTCCGTTCTCGGCATGCCCATCCGCCACATAGCCCGAGACCTCAACCTCTCAAAATCCGCCGCCCACCGAATGCTCCAAATGTGGCAGCCTCCTTCAGAAGATCTAAACTCCCCTCCTGTCTTAGGAGGGGTGGCCGCTGCTTCAGCGGACGGGGTGGTTCCTTCTTCCTATGACGGGGCAATCGCCTGGGATGGCCGTGTAGCTCCCAACACAACCTTCGACCCGACAACCAAATGGGACTACTTCCCCGGCGTCGAGGAATACGAT